>JAJQAT010000127.1 GCA_021203665.1 Bacillota bacterium | reverse complement strand
TTGGATAATTATACAAATAGATATAAAAAACACCGAAAAATCTGTTAATTTTCTATCATAGTTTAGTCAATTTATATTGACGGAAGTTGAATATTGAGATATAATAATAAAGAACGTAAATTAATACAATAAATTTTGGAGGCTAAAGCAATGAGTAGAGTTTATAACTTTTCTGCCGGACCGTCAATGCTTCCCGAGGAAGTTTTGAAGAAGGCACAGGAGGAAATGCTGGAGTACGGCAAGAGTGGTATGTCCGTTATGGAGATGAGCCACCGCAGCAAGGATTATCAGGAAATAATCGACGGAGCCGAGGCACTTGTAAGGGAGCTTATGAACGTGCCCGACAACTACAAGGTAATGTTCCTACAGGGCGGCGGAAGCACGCAGTTCGCAATGATTCCGCTTAATCTTGCGTCTAAGAACAAGAAGGCTGACTATGTTATAACAGGTCAGTGGGCAAAGAAAGCGGCTGCCGAGGCGGAAAGATATATTACCGTAAACAGGGTAGCTTCATCGGCTGACAAGACATTCTCATATATACCCAAGCTTGACAAGTCAACATTCTCAAGCGACGCGGATTATTTCTATATCTGCTACAACAACACAATTTACGGAACACGCTATACGGAGCTGCCGCAGTGCGATGTTCCTCTTATCGCGGATATTTCATCATGCGCGATGTCGGAGGTTATTGACGTAAGCAAATTCGGTTTGCTGTTCGCGGGTGCGCAAAAGAACCTCGGTCCCGCGGGTGTAACGCTTGTAATCGCACGCGAGGATTTACTCGGCGACGCTATGGATATTACTCCGACAATGCTTGATTACAAGACCCACGCGGATAACGGCTCGATGTACAATACACCGCCCACATACGGTATTTATGTGCTGAAGCTTGTGCTTGAGTGGATTAAGTCAAAGGGAGGAATTGCCGAGCTTCAGAAGATTAACGAGGCAAAGGCAAAGATTCTTTATGATTATCTTGACTCTTCAAAAATGTTCAAGGGCACAGTTGTTCCCGAGGACCGCTCGCTTATGAACGCGCCGTTCGTAACCGGAAACGAGGAGCTTGACGCTAAATTTGTAGCTGAGGCAAAGGCTGCCGGATTTGTAAATCTTAAGGGACACAGAACAGTCGGCGGTATGAGAGCAAGCATTTATAACGCAATGCCTGTCGAGGGTGTTGAAAAGCTTGTTGAATTTATGAAGAAGTTCGAGGCTGAAAATCTGTAATTAAAAGGATATTTTAGGGATATTTTAAAGGCGGAACGGCATCGCGCCGTTCCGGTCTTTTTGAAAAGGAGATTATAACAATGTTTAATATTTTAACCTTAAATAAAATCGCCAAATGCGGACTTGATAAGCTTGGCGATAATTATACAATAACCGATGATGTAAACGCGAACGCGGACGGTATTATTTTAAGAAGCTATAAAATGCACGATATGGAGCTTCCCGCATCATTAAAGGCGGTTGCAAGAGCCGGCGCGGGAACAAACAATATCCCGACGGATAAATGTACCGAAAAGGGCATAGTTGTATTCAACACTCCGGGCGCGAACGCGAACGCCGTTAAGGAGCTTGTTATAGCGGGTATGCTGCTTGCGTCAAGAGATGTTATCGGCGGCGTTGCATGGGCTAACACGCTTACCGGTGATGATGTTGACAAGCAGGTTGAAAAGGGCAAGTCAAACTTTGCCGGCTGCGAAATAAAGGGCAAGACGCTTGGTATAATCGGTCTCGGCGCGATAGGTATTCTTGTAGCGAACGCGGCTTACGCGCTCGGCATGGAGGTTATCGGCTACGACCCGTATCTGTCGGTTGACTCGGCTTTAAAGCTTTCAAGACACGTTAAAAAGGCAAACACTCCCGAGGAGGTTTACGCTGCCGCGGATTATATAACAATCCATGTTCCGCTTATGGATTCCACAAGAAACACTATAAATGCCGAAACAATCGCACAGATGAAGGACGGCGTGGTAATACTCAACTTTGCAAGAGGCGGTCTTGTAAACAACGCCGATATTAAGCAGGCTATAGCAGACGGCAAGGTTGCTCGTTACGTTGTTGACTTTGCGGACAGCGAAACTGTTAATCAGCCGGGCATAATCAATATCCCCCACCTTGGCGCGTCAACCGAGGAATCGGAGGATAACTGTGCCGTTATGGCGGCTATGCAGCTCGCCGATTATCTTGAAAACGGCAATATTCTGAATTCCGTAAACTTCCCGAACTGCTCGCTTCCCGACGGCAATGTAGGCAGAATTACAATTACGCATAAGAATTTGCCGAACGTAATCGCTAAGTTTACAGACGCTCTTTCAAGCGTAAATATTTCCGATATGATTAATAAATCACGCGGCGACATTGCGTATACAATAATCAATACCGACCACGAAATTCCCGCCGACGCTGTTGAAAAGCTGAACGCTATGGATTCCGTTATAAGCGTAAGGGTTATAAAATAATCACCTCGTAGACCCTGAGGAGCTAACGCCTTTGGCTGCGGCTTAGATAAGAGTTGCTCCGATTTGAATTACGAAAAAGAGGCTGTATCAGCCGATTGATAAATCGGTTTTGATACAGCCTTTCTTAAAATGTATGAATATTCGCGTTTAGTTGTTGCACATACAGGTTACGATAACGATGATGATAAGAACCCAAAGTATCATATCAAGATCAAAGTCGCAGCCTCCGAAACCGCCGTTATTTCCGCAGCATTCTCCCATTACAAACGCCTCCTTTCAACGTTTTTGTAATATATATTATGACGTTTGGGTTAAATTTGG
>JAJQAT010000231.1 GCA_021203665.1 Bacillota bacterium | reverse complement strand
GGTACGGACGGCTCGTTCGAAATCTGCGGCGCGGTAATATTACACCTGTAAAGGTACATAAAATTAACGAAAGGAAGTATTTTTATGAAAAAGAAAATTTTGAGTATATCTCTTTCCGCCGCTTTGGCGCTTTCATGCACGGCGGCTGTTATGGCGGAGGATAATACCCCCGCGGTATACGTAAACGGCAGCGAGATATACTTCGAGGATCAGTCGCCCGTAATCCTGGGCGAGGGCACAACTCTTGTTCCCGCAAGAGGCGTGTTTGAGGCAATGGGCGCGACGGTTGAATGGGACGGCGACAAGCGTCTTGTGGAGGTTACAAGCTCCGACAATATGACGATTATCAGACTTACCATCGACGACAGCACAATGAGAACCTACGACATGAGCGGCATGATGAGCACGCTTCTGATGGGTCAGGACTTCACGGCTCCGGAAACGGAAATAACGCTTGACGTGGCTCCGCAGATTATAAACGACAGAACAATGATTCCTCTCAGAGCAATCAGCGAGGCTCTTAATGCCAATGTCGCTTGGGACGGAGACACATACACAATAGACATATCGACCGGCGCGGAGGTTGCGGACGGCGCACCGGCGCTTTCACTTTCGGCTGACACTCTTACGGCTGCCGAGGGCGAAACCGTTACGCTTTACATAGACGCGGCAAATATCCCCGAGGGCACGTTTGTTTCGGGCGTTACGGCGACTGTTAAATACGACGCGGATAAGTTTGAATATGTCGAGGCTGTTCTTATGAACGGCGACACGTCAATCGACGGTGCTTTGGGCGTTGCGAACGCGGAATTTGCCGATGATTATGTAAAGGCTGTATTCGTTACAATCGATTCCGACGTCGCGGCGACAACGGACGGTCATGTTATGAAGCTTACATTCAAGTCGTTGACCGGTGAGGAGGGCTCGTTCAGCCTTTCAAACGGATACCACTCACGTCTGGGCTACAACACATCATTGCTTGTAAACGGTATTGAGGAAGCGGGTTCGGCAACATTCGAGGGCGACGACCTTGCCGTTGACACAACCGAGGTTGTTATAAACTCCGCGGACGCTGTTGACACAACGGACGATACCGATACGGACGCTGTAGCGGACGACACGGCAGCGGATACCGATACAGAGGATGAAGATACGGCGGTAACCGACACCGATACCGAGGATACAGACGCCGAGGACACAACGGCTGATGAGGATACCGACGAGGAAACCGAGGATGAGGAAACAGAGGAAACAGAATCCGAGGACGATACAACAGATACCGATACGGAAGAAGAAACCGACGAATCGGCTGAATAATTTAATTTAAACCTTGAGCAGAGCCGTTCACATTGAGCGGCTCTGTTTTGTATAGGAGATGTGATTATGGAAAAAACACCCTTGGCGTTCAGAACACACGTGTCTGTTTTCGGCAACACGAACGCGGGCAAGTCCTCGCTTTTTAACAAGCTCATAGGTCAGGAAATGATGATAGTGTCCGCCGAAAGGGGCACCACCACCGACCCCGTCACAAAGGCGATGGAGCTTATCCCCTACGGTCCCATAGCTCTCACAGACACGGCGGGACTTGGCGACATGACCGATATAGGCGCGAAGCGTATGGAAAAGACCGAAAAAATACTTGAAAAAACCGATTTCGCGATATACGCCGCGCCCGTTGACGATTTTGACGAGACCTCGTATTCCGAAATGAAAAAGCAATTCGAGAAAAAGCATATCGAGCATATGCTTGTGTTCACAAAGTCCGATTTGGGCACGGGCGGCTTAAAGGAAAAATATCCCGACGCGCTTTTCGTGTCGGTATTTGATGATTCCTCCGTTGAAAGCCTGCGCGGCGCGCTTAATAAAAGGCTGTCCGAGCTGAAGACCGAGGACGATACAATGATTGGCGGACTTTTGCCCGCGGGAAGCACGATTATTATGGTTGTCCCGATAGATTCCGAGGCTCCGAAGGGACGCATTATACTGCCGCAGGTACAGTTTTTGCGCGACTGCCTTGACCACGGCATGAAAACCATAGTCGTGCGCGACACGGAATTGGAGGAAACGTTAAGGGAGCAAAAAAATGTGGATTTGGTGGTAACCGATTCGCAGGCGTTTAAATTTGTCGCGTCGGTTGTTCCCGAGAGCATTATGCTCACGTCCTTTTCAATGATGATGGCGAGCATGAAGGGTGATTTGTCAAAGCTGATAGCCGGCGCGGACGCGATTAAAGACCTCAAGGACGGAAGTAAAATACTCATGGCGGAGGCATGCACGCACAACAGCTCCCATGAGGATATAGGAAGAGTGAAGATACCGAAGCTTTTGCAAAAATACACCGGCAAAAAGCTCGAATTTGATTACTATGTCCATCAGGATTTCCCGAAGGATTTATCCGAATACGATTTGGTGATACACTGCGGCGGCTGTATGATAAATTCAAGGTCTATGAACAACAGAATTGAATTTTGCCTTGAAAACAATGTGCCTATCACAAATTACGGCGTCGTGCTTGCGTGCGTGAACGGTATTTTGGACCGCAGCGCGAAAATTTTCAAAAAATAATATAATTAATTAAAGCGCCGCCGCAATGGTTTGCGGAGGCGCTTTTTGTGTATTCCGTTTTAAAAGTCGTTCTGATTGTTATTGTTATTTTTATTATTCTGCTTCTGATTCTGTTTCTGATTTTGATTTTGTTGGTTCTGGTTTTGATTCTGCTGGTTCTGATTTTGGTTTTGCTTCCGGTTCTGATTGTAATTCTGATTGTTGTTCATTCGTCCTCACTC
>JAJQAT010000100.1 GCA_021203665.1 Bacillota bacterium | reverse complement strand
TCAACAGTGCAGTAACCGTACTGCAAACACTGGTTATAGCTCTCGGAGCCGGTCTCGGCATTTGGGGTGCTATTAACCTTATGGAAGGATATGGTAACGATAACCCGGGCGCGAAATCGCAAGGTATGAAGCAAGTCATACCTTTTTTGCGGTGGTAACATCTACTTTCCGAGGGTGTCGCGAAACGCGCCCCTCACACACCCGTTTTACCTATGAACCGATAGTAAATCTCTATCGGCGTTGTACGCTCGCCGTCGTTCTCGGTTTCATAAACGACAATCTTTTCAATCAACGTATTTAAGAGCGTTTCGTCAAGCTCTTTTATCGGCGCATATTGCTCTATCAAATCCGCAAACTCTTTCGCCGATTTACTCTGTCGCGTTTGCTGTGCGAGGCTTGCTTGAAGCTCGGTCATCCGGTTTTTCAGCCGTGTTTCCTCAGCTTCAAGGCTTGTTGCCATTGATGAGTAACGCTCTGCTGAAATGCGTCCGAAAACCTTGTCCTCGTACATTGACTGCAATACTCGGCTGATTTCGTCAAGACGCTGTTTTATTTTCTGCTGCTCTTTTTGCACACTCGCCTTTGTGTTGCCGTCCATATCCGCCGAAATTCCCGCAAGCCGTTCTATGTATGTGTCCTTGTCCGCAGTTGCAAGAGTTATTTGTCGGTTGATGTCATCCAAAACGATTGACTTCAAATCTTCGGCTTTCAGCGAATGACGGGTACATTCGGTTTTTCCGTGGTGTAGGTATTTATTACACCAATATTTCGGTGTTTTTATCAACGAGTTTTCTTTTTTGTATACCATACTCGCACCGCAGTCACCGCATTTGATAAGTCCCCGAAAAATGTTGTTCGGGTTGCTTTCGGGTCGAGGTCGCTTTACACCTATTCGCTGTTGAACAGTATAGAATGTGTCACGGTCAACTAAAGCTTCGTGAGTGTTCTCTACCCTTATCCATTCCTCTTTGGGACGCTCCACAAGCCGCTTATCCTTGAACGACTTTGACGTATAACGCTGACTTACAATGTTGCCGATATAAACTTCGTTCTCTAAGACATCTCGGACAGTTGTTTGCATCCAGTCAAAAGGATATTTCACTCGTTCGTTTTTTCTGAGAACCCCGTCTTTGCCGCGTATGTATGCGCCGGGTGTCGGGATTTGCTCCTTTTTGAGAGCCGCCGCAATCGCACCGCAGCTTTTACCCTCCAACGCCATTTGAAACATTTGTTGAACAATCGGCGCGTGTTCATCGGGTATCAGCTTGTGCTTGTCCTCGGGTGACTTCATATAACCATAGGGAGCGCGGTTACCTGTAAATTCGCCGTTGAATGCCTTTGTTTTATAGGTTGAGCGAATTTTGCGGGAAATATCGCGAGCATACCATTCATTGATGATGTTCTTGAACGGCGCAAACTCGTTATCGCCGCTGTCGGAATCGACGTTATCGTTTACGGCGATAAATCTCACATCGTGCTGCGGAAAGAATATCTCCGTGTAATAACCAGTCTGCAAATATTCTCTGCCGAGCCGCGACAGGTCTTTTACAATAACCGTTCCGATTTTGCCGTTCTCTATTTCGGCAATCATCGACTGAAAACCTTGTCTTGTGAACGTAGTCCCCGACACACCGTCATCGACAAAAAATTGACAGTTAATATATCCGTTCTCGTCGGCATATCGCTTCAACATTGACTTCTGTGTCTGTATGCTCATACTGTCTCCATTGTACTCGTCGTCACGGCTAAGTCTGCAATAAAGAGCAGTTGTTTTGTTTAATTGCTGTTTCATATCTTACCTTTTATTCCTTTCCGAACAGCAATCCAAAACATTTTGCTTACTTACATTATACCGCAGATTACGAGAAAAGGCAATATATTTGTCGAACGAATTTACAAAATATTTATGGCACTGTTCTGTCAAATATGTTATAATGGTAGTATACGATAGACCGACAGAATTTTCATTGAGCGTGAATTGAGTGCGAATTGATAAGAAAGGCAATCGAAAATGAACAGATGTGATTTCAGCTCCGTTATGAGCGTTATATCAAGCGGGATAAGTGAAAAGGACGAGATAAGTCAGATAGAATTGATGTTTTTGTTATTTGAGGATTTCCTAAACAATGACGTAAACATTGACTTTGGTTTTGATAACGGGCTTGTATGCCGCTGGTTAAACGGAACGGCAAAGGTTAGTCCGCAGATTATTTCATATTACGCAAAAAACGAGAAATACGAAGCATTGGCGTTTGACCTTCAGAAAAATATTTTACCATTGCTTTATGATAAAGATATGACGGTCACGGAAATATATAATTTGCTGATGAACGACACAACGATTTCCGAAAATAAAAGAGCGGAGCTGTCGCAAAATTATCCGTATGATACCGGCGAGGATTTAAGCGATTTCATAAGCCGCATTTTGATTTTCGGTATGGAACGCGCATTTTTAAAACGCGATGCGAAAACAAAGGCATTAATTTCAAGGGGCGCGTTATCGCCGGCGGTCAAGGATTATATCTATGACGGCATCGTTCCGAAGCCGTGCAAGCATTTTTGCGGACGCGAAGCGGAGCTTGAAACCTTACATAATGTTCTTGATGAAAACGGAAAAGTTTTTATTCAGGGCGTTGCGGGTATCGGCAAAAGCGAGTTTGCGAAACAGTACGCCAAGAAATACAAAAATGAATATACAAATATTTTGTACTTCTCATATAACGGAAGCCTAAAGCAAATGATAGCCGACTGCGATTTTTCGGACGATTCCATTGACGATAACGATGATATAAAATTCAGACGACACAACAGATTTTTGCGAAGTCTGAAAGAGGATACGCTGATTATTATCGACAACTTTAACGAAACGGCTTCAAGCGATGAATTATTGAGCGTGATTATGAAATACCGGTGCAAGGTCGTGTTTACAACAAGGAGCAAGTTTGAAAACTATGCGTCATATAATTTAGAGGAAATGCCGCTGAATGATTTGCTTACGCTTGCGCAATATTTTTATGATGAAAGCAACATCGAAACTGTCGAACAAATCATTTCCGAGGTTCACCGTCACACGCTGTCGGTTGAATTGTCGGCGCGGCTTTTATCGCGCGGAATGTTTGAACCACAAGAATTATTAGATAAGTTAATAAATACAAAAAGCATTTTGCGCTCCAATGATAAAATCAATTTATTCAAGGATGGCGCGAACAGCAAAGCTACATATTACGAGCATATCCATACGCTCATATCCTTGCTTACGCTGTCCGACGAGGGCAAGAACATTATGCGAAATATGACGCTTGTTCCGTATGAGGGTATCAATACGAAGCTCTTTGCTAAGTGGTTGAACCTCGACAGCTTAAACGAGGTCAATGATTTAATTGAATACGGATTTATTCAAACGAACGATTACAGAAAAATCACCTTGCACCCACTGATAAAGGAAGTCGCGATTGACGATACAGTCCCGAGCGTTGCAAGCTGTGAAACTCTAATTGAAAACATTCGGAGCCTATGCTTATATCACGGAAAGGATTTGCCGTTTCATTCGCTCTTGTTCAGGATAGCGGAGAGCGTTATTGATGTTGCCGAAAAAGACAACATCGGAGCATACAAGCTGTTCCTCAAAGACGTGTTCGCGTATATGGAAAAATATAATTACCGTTCGGGAATGGAGCTTATCATTTCCGAGTTGGAGCGGCTGAAAGAAACCGTCGAGGACAAGGCACTGCTGCTCGATTACAAAGCGGCATTGGAGCATTTATGCGGGAACAACACAAAACGTGCGCTTCAATACGAACAACAGGCGGTAAAGCTCTGTGATGAAATCGTTTCGGTAAATCCTCATCTTGTGTCAAACATTTACGGCAACATAGGCGCGCTTTATCATACGGACAAGCAGCTTGAAAAGGCAAAGCATTATATGGAGCTTGCGTATAAAGTCCTTGCCGAGAACAATTTGGAATTTACGAATGACGCGGTTATTCAAATTTGCAACTATGCCAATTTAGCCGCAAATATGGGCGAGCCGCAGCTTGCAATCCGTGCGCTAAAGCAGTGCGCCGAAGCGGTCAAGGAATACAATTCCGAGAACACGTCCGACTACGCAAATTTGATGTTGAATATCGGCTGTACATACTTGCAAATCCACGATAGAGCGAACGCGCTCTACTATTTCAAGTCGGCTTTTAAGATTTATATTGACATATGGTCGAACGAGCCGGAGCTGATAAACGACAAACTCCGAGAGCTTCAGGGAATGTCTGCGGTTTTAGGCGCAGATATTCAAAAGCTGATAACTTCATAACATTAAAACACTTCAAGACCTCACAATCGTAAAATCGGTTGTGGGGTCTTTTTTTATTCGCTCAATTTTCGCTCAATCCGCGCTCAATGAGTTTTTGCTCATGTTGTCATAGAATTTATGGTGCAAGAAAGCTTGCAAATAAATTTATGAGAGGAGCATTTTTATGTCCGATAATTTTATCAAGATAGCCGAGCCGTACAAACGGCAAATCGGCAATGTTACGTATATCGTTTCGGCATTCGGCAACGCAAAGGCGAAGCATAACGCCGATGAGATGATTATGCGTATGTTGGAGAACAAAATTTTAAACGGAGAGGAGGTCTTGAGCAATGGCAACGGAAAAGGAACTTTTGCAGGCGAAGCACAGGCTTGAAGAAGCGCAGATGCGCGACCGCGAAAAAGAACGTAAAGCGAGGACACGCCGACTTATTCAAGAGGGCGCGGTGCTTGAAAAGGTTTTACCGAATATCAAGGAAGTAAAGGTTGACGCTCTTGAGGAGTACTTAAAAGAGCTGCTTAAAATTTAAAATTGGCTACTGTTTTTTAAAGGCTTCGGGCAGCCGAAGCCTTTTATTCCCCGATAAGGGCGCACTTACTCACCACCGTTAAGGTGGTGGTGCGCTCCTATGCGGAGGGCACTCCTACGCGGAGGGCTGGCACCCGCCAAGATGGGCGGGCAAGGCGTAGCCTTGATTTTGCGCAGCAAAATTGCTGAGCGGTCAATCACAGAATAAACTGTAATTGACCGTACCGTCACCGATTAACACTCGTTGACGGTCTGTAAAAACTGTCCACCGGACACTTTTTACAGGTCAGCCGACACAATGTCGTCTGATTTCTTTTTTGAAAAAAGAAACAAAAACAATCTGCACGACAGATAGAAAGGAAAATCGCTATGGCAATTTATCATTTTGACGCAAAGGTCATAACGCGCGGCATCGGTCGCTCCGTCTGCGCCGCCGCCGCTTACGCGTCCTGTTCGCAAATTTATAACGACTACGACGGCGTGCAGCACGACTACACGAAAAAGCACGGCAGTCTTTACAGTGAGATTTTCTTGCCGCCGAACGCGCCGCAAGAATGGCAAAACCGCGAAACGCTTTGGAACGCAGTTGAAGCCGCCGAGAAATCCAAGGACAGCCGACTTGCACGAGAGTTGATTGTCGCGCTGCCTGTCGAATTGGGAATTGACGATTGGATAGCAATGTTGAAAAATTTCGTTACGGAACAATGCGTCGATAAGGGTATGTGCGCCGATGTCAACATTCACGACACTGACGGGCATAACCCTCACGCGCATATTTTGCTGACGGTTCGTCCGCTCGATGAAAAAGGCAAATGGCAGTCGAAAACACAAAAGGAGTATCTATGTAAACGCGGCGATGAAGAGCGTGGGTTTACTGCCGCAGAGTTTAAAACGGCACAAGCTGATGGTTGGGAGAAGCAGTATCAATACAAGGTCGGCAAAAAGAAAGTTTATCTCACACCGTCCAAAGCCGAAAAACAGAAGTTAGAGCGTGTGTCCAAAAATCCAAAAAGCACACGTTTCGGACGGCAAAATCCGATTGCCGCCGAATGGAACAGTGAGGAGCAAATTTTGATTTGGCGCAAGGCGTGGGAGGACGTAACGAACAAGGCATTGAAACAAAAGAAAATCGACGAGCGTGTCGATTGCCGCAGCTTCAAGGAGCGCGGCATTGATGAACAGCCGACAATTCACGAGGGAGTTGCCGCAAGGATTATGGAAAAGCGAGGGATTGTTTCGGAAAGGTGTGAGCTTAATCGGCAGATAAAGGCGGACAATAAAATCTTGCGCGAGCTGAAAGCGTTGGTTGCGAAGCTTACCGAAGCTGTCAAGAATACTGTTCCCGTTATTGCCGAAAAATTAGAGAGCATACGGAGCAATTTAATCATAAATCGGTATCAGCTCAAATTCAACAATTCGCAGCTTGAACAAATAGGCGAACAGAAAAAAGCTGTTTCGTCACTCTTGCAAAGGTATGACAGATTGAAAAAGAACCTACATACCAAGCACAGCCGGTTGAAGAAATTGAAAGCCGAGAAGCAGGCTTGCAGTCCGATAAATTTTATCAAGCATAATCAGATTGATAATCAGATTGGCGAGTTGACCGCAGACATTAAAAATCTGAATTTGCAAATTGCCGATATACTCCGCGAATTAGATTGTGCGGACGAAAGCGAATTGACGGTTGTTAAAAATACGCTAAACCGTAATTCGGAAACGGCGGATAAATTGAAATCGAGAAATGACGTGCTGACCGCTGAAACGGAAGCTGAAAAATCGCGTTACGCAGAAGTGCGCGAAGCGATTCCGCCGGAGGATTCCGAAGCTGTCCGCAGTGAGCGGCGCAGCATTCGCGGCGGAGTTATCGCTAAAGCGGCAAGGCTGTTACAATCGACATACGGGCGCAAGTACAGCGGTGATATGCTTACGGATGTTGAAAACGAGATTGATACCGACATTAACGAAAAGCCGTTTGAGAAACGTTCGTTAAGAGAACAGTTGAAAAAGCAGCCGCACGATGTGCGGAATGAAAACGAGGATAAGCGGCGGGAGTATGAGCGCTGAGAGTAAAAATGTCGGCGACATTATGCCGCCGACACTCATAGTATATCAAATAAACTCTGCCGATTTCACTTCATACATCATCTTACCCAAGCATTCGATTGATGATTTTGTTGATGCCTTTCGGCTGAACACAATCTAATTTTTTCATTTGAGCATCGGTAAGTTTAATGCTGCCGACCGCCGCGTTTTGCTCCAAATGCTTTATTGATGTAGTGCCGGGAATAATCAAGCTGTTATCGGAATGATTGAGAATCCAAGCAAGAGCTGTTTGTATAGGAGATATACCTATTTCCTTTGATACTTCCTGCACAATAGGCTCGTCTGTTACCTTGCAGGAACAGGGTAAACCTCCGCCAAGCGGGAAAAATGGAATCCACGCGATTTGTTTCGCTTTACAAAGCTCCAATGCCCCTTCATTATTTCTCGCCGTCAAATTGTAATGATTTTGCACACATACAATTCCTGTAGGCAGAGCTCGTTTTAGCTCGTCATAGGGAATTGAGCTTAATCCTATAGCTCCTATCAGTCCTTCGTCTTTCATTTTCAGAATTTCCGCCATTTGGTCATCAAAGTTGACTTTCTGCGCGGGGGTAAGAGGAAACGTGCCGGGTGCAATTCTTCTGAAATTGACAACATCCAGTCTGTCCGTGCAAAGGCTTTTGAGATTGTCCTCTACATCCTTTCTCAATTCTTCGGGTCTTTGAGCCGGCAGCATCGGCATTGGTCCTCTTTTGGTAGGCTTTGCTCCAATTTTGGAAATGAACAGCACATTCTTTTCTGTTCCGAGTTCTTCGGCAAGAAGCCGATTTGTAAGTCCGTTCGCATAAAAATAAGCAGTATCAAAGTGGTTTATTCCAAGCTCATATGCTTTTCTAAGAATTGCCTTTGCCTGTTTTTCATCTTTGAGCTTTGGAAGCTGCATAGTACCATATCCAACTCTGGACACATCAATTCCCGCTATGTTGTACGTTCCTCCTGGTCTGTTTGTAATGCTTGTCATATAAATTTCCTTTCCGTTTAATTTTCATTCATTTCCTTTGCGCGCGCTGCCATTTGGCGTATCTGTTCCGAAAACTTTTCCACTTCCTCTTTGGTCATATCGCAGGTTATACCGTCAGACCAACTTTTTTGAATTTCACGCAGTTTGCTTTCAATGGCATATGCTTTTTCCGTCAGAAATACCTTTTTCGCCCGTTTATCCAAATCATCAATTTCCCGATGCACAAGTCCTTTCTGCTCCATAAGCCGTACAGTTCGGGTAGTAGCTGCGCGGTCAATTGATAATTTATCTGCCAATTGCTCCTGCAATATGCCGTCCCTCTTATATAGCTGTGCAAGATACAACAACTCCGTCGCAGATATTTCAATTCCAGACAGACGGTGATTAAAGTATAAATTCAACTGACGTGAAAGTATAGCAATATAGGTTCCCGTATTTTGCATAAAGTACCTCCTTAAAAATAATTGACAAGTCAATTATACCACAAAACAGTTGACTTGTCAATCAGTTAATCTGATGTTTCGATGTTAATAAGTTATTTTGGGGGAATTAGTGTGAAAATTCACGTATTTCGTAAGTTGAAAGGAGCAACGGCTGTCCGAATACAGACAGCCGCCGCTGTGCAAATGTTTTGAACCGCCGTTCTTGTCCTTAAATCCTCCACCACCGCAATAAATGTGTGACACAGCTAATGGCGGGCGGGGGCGTTGCATTAATTGGCGCGACGCTAGTTCCGCTTTTGTCGGGACTGTTCAGCTAAACGAAAACAAGACGAAAAAGCTCCCGTAAAACCTATTGCGGGAGCTTTGAAAGGAGGAAAATCCGTTGGAATATATTTTCAACCAATTCACCGAATGGATCAAAAGCCTTCTTGTCGATGGGATAATGAACAACTTAACAGGTTTGTTTGACAACGTAAACGCCAAAATCGCGGATATATCAACACAGGTCGGCTCAACGCCCGAAGCGTGGAACAGCAACATATTCAATATGATAAAAACGCTGTCGGATAATGTTATCCTCCCCATTGCGGGAGTGATACTCGCGATTGTAATGACCTTGGAGCTTATACAGCTCATCACCGACCGAAACAACTTACACGACGTTGATACTTGGATGTTTTTCAAGTGGATATTCAAAACCGCCTGCGCCGTTTTAATAGTATCTCATACCTGGGATTTGGTAATGGGCGTGTTTGATGTGGCGCAGTCTGTCATAAGCAGCGCGTCCGGCATAATAACGGGCAACCTAAACATTGATTTGGCATCACATTTTACGGACCTCGAAACCAGGCTTGAAGCTATGGAAGTCGGCGAATTACTCGGTTTGTGGCTGCAATCGTTTGTAGTAGGTCCTTCAATGTGGGTTTTATCAATATGTATCTTTATCATAGCTTACGGCAGAATGATTGAGATATATCTTGTAACCTCGGTTGCGCCCATTCCCGTTTCAACAATGCTAAACCGCGAATGGGGACAAATGGGGCAGAACTATTTACGCAGTCTGTTTGCGTTAGGCTTTCAAGGCTTCCTCATTATGGTATGTGTCGCCATCTATGCGGTTTTGGTTCAGAATATGGTGGTTGACACCAATATCTCTACGGCGATTTGGTCGTGCATGGGATATACGGTGCTGTTATGCTTCACGTTGTTCAAAACAGGCTCATTATCAAAAAGTTTATTCAATGCCCACTAACGTAATCGACGGAAAGGAGGATTTTATTATGGCTTATGTACCCGTACCGAAAGACCTCACAAAGGTCAAAACAAAGGTAATGTTCAACTTAACAAAGCGGCAGCTCATATGCTTCGGAGCAGGAATTGTTATCGGCTTGCCGATATTCTTTCTCACAAAGGGTGCGCTCGGAACAAGCGTTTCGGCAATGATTATGATTATCGTAATGCTCCCCTGCTTTATGTTCGCGCTTTACGAAAAAAACGGTCAGCCGCTTGAAAAGATATTGAAGAACATTATAGACGTTTGCTTTCTGCGTCCAAAAGAACGTCCATATATGACGAACAATTTCTATGATTGTTTAAAAAGACAGCAAGAACTTGATAAGGAGGTAACGCGAATTGTACGCAAAGAATTTAAGCCGCGCGGACAAAAAAGCCATTGACACGGCTATCCGTAAGGCAAAAAAGGAAGATAAGAAACAACAGTCAGCGCAGGACAGCATACCGTTTAAGCAGATGTTTAAAGACGGAATATGCAGGGTTGACGATATCTACTACACGAAAACGATACGTTTTCAGGACATTAACTATCAGCTCAATCAGAACGAGGACAAGACCGCCATTTTCGACGGTTGGAGCGACTTCTTAAATTACTTTGACAGCTCGGTGCATTTTGAACTGTCGTTTATGAATTTATCGGTAAAAGACGATACCTTTTCCCGTCAGCTCGTAATCGAGCCGCAGGGTGATAATTTTGACGAGATACGCTCTGAGTACAGCGAAATGCTGCAAGACAGATTATCACGAGGTAACAACGGACTGATAAAGACAAAGTATATCACATTCGGCATTGAAGCCGACAATATTAAGACCGCAAAGCCGAGGTTGGAGCGTGTAGAAAACGATATACTCAACAATTTCAAGCGGCTTGGTGTTTCGGCGCATAGCTTGAACGGAACAGAGCGTTTAAAAGTGATGTACGATATGTTCCACCTTGACGCAAGTGAGCCGTTTCGTTTCTCGTGGGACTGGCTGCCGAAAACAGGGTTATCGGTCAAGGACTTTATCGCGCCGTCGTCGTTTGAGTTTCGCAACGGCTATGAATTTAAGTTCGGCGACAAGCACGGGAGCGCGTATTTCCTGCAAATACTCGCGCCGGAGCTGTCGGACAGAATGCTCGCGGATTTTCTTGATATGG
Source organism: Bacillota bacterium (assembly GCA_021203665.1). Lineage (GTDB taxonomy): Bacteria > Bacillota > Clostridia > UBA1381 > UBA1381 > Hominilimicola. The sequence continues at coordinate 9,149 of JAJQAT010000100.1, read as the reverse complement.
AAAGCTCCGTGATTGTGTCAATGCACGTTCAGTCGGTTGACCAGATAAAAGCAATCAAGACGATTAAGCGCAAGATTACGGATTTGGATTCTATGAAAATCGCAGAACAGAAAAAGGCTGTAAGAGCAGGCTATGATATGGGCATAATTCCATCCGACCTTGCCACCTACGGTGGTGAAGCGAAAAAGCTGTTGCAGGATTTACAAAGCCGAAATGAGCGAATGTTTCTAATGACATTCATAGTCGTAAACTTAGGCGACACAAAAAGAAGCCTTGACAGCAATGTGTTTCAGGCAAAGTCCATTGCGCAAAAATACAACTGCACATTGGAACGGCTGGACTTCCGCCAGGAAGAAGCGTTAATGTCCTCTTTGCCGCTTGGCAAAAACCTAATAGATATTCAGCGAGGTTTGACCACATCAAGCGTCGCTATTTTTATACCCTTTACCACGCAGGAGTTGTTTCAGTCGGGCAAAGAAGCGTTGTATTGCGGAGTAAATGCGCTCTCAAACAACCTCATTATGGTAGACCGTAAGTTACTCAAAAACCCAAACGGTCTTATCTTAGGTACACCGGGCAGCGGCAAAAGCTTTTCGGCAAAGCGTGAGATTGCGAATGTGTTTTTAGTAACCGAGGACGACATCATCATCTGCGACCCCGAAGCAGAATACGGCGCACTTGTGGAACGACTGCTCGGACAGGTGATAAAAATATCGCCCACGTCCGGTGATTACATTAACCCGATGGATTTAAATTTGAACTACTCGGATGATGAGAACCCTCTGTCGCTTAAATCCGACTTCATCCTCTCCCTCTGTGAGTTGATTGTTGGCGGTAAAGACGGATTACAGCCTGTGGAAAAAACAATCATCGACCGCTGTGTAAGAACTGTTTACAGAGAATATCTCAATGACCCGAAACCGGAGAATATGCCGATATTGGAGGACTTGTATAACGAGCTTAGAAAGCAGGACGAAAAGGAAGCGCAGTATATCGCCACTGCGCTTGAAATCTATGTAACAGGCTCCCTTAATGTGTTCAACCACAGGACAAACGTAAATATCGAAAGCAGAGTTGTGAGCTACGACATTAAGGAGCTTGGAAAGCAGCTTAAAAAGATAGGTATGCTTATCGTGCAAGACCAGGTGTGGAACAGAGTAACCGTAAACCGTGAAGCGCATAAATCAACGCGCTACTACATTGATGAGATGCACTTGCTCTTAAAAGAGGAGCAGACAGCGGCGTACACGGTTGAGATTTGGAAGCGTTTTCGTAAGTGGGGCGGTATACCCACAGGCATAACGCAGAATGTAAAGGATTTGCTGTCGAGCCGTGAGGTTGAGAATATTTTCGAGAACTCGGACTATGTGTATATGCTCAACCAAGCGTCGGGTGACAGACAGATACTTGCAAAGCAGCTGAATATATCAAATCATCAGCTGTCATATGTAACCCATTCAAGCGAGGGCGAGGGTCTTTTATTTTATGGCAGTACGATACTGCCGTTCGTTGACCGCTTCCCCAAGGACACGAAGCTCTACGGCATAATGACGACCAAGCCGCAGGAGCAGACGGAAAGGAGTTAATTATGACTTGTACAAGGAACGCATTGGAGATTTTTAAGAACGATGAGTTCGGGGAAATCAGAGCCATAGTTATTGACGGCGAAATATGGTTCGCCGGTAAGGACGTGGCAAAGGCATTAGGGTATGAAAGAGAAAGCAAGGCAATAGTTGATAGGATAGATAACGATGACCGTGTAATGATTGACGGAAAAACTCAGTCCCAATTTGGGATTGAGTTAGGTCAGCGTGGTGGTTGGATTATCAACGAAAGCGGCTTATACAGCCTTATCCTCTCAAGCAAGCTGCCAAGCGCAAAGCGATTCAGGCATTGGATAACAGCCGAGCTTACGAACAGGAAAAACGAGCCTGACAAGCCAACCGAAGAAACGCCGAAAACGCAGGTTTTACCTTGCTCAAACGGCTCCTTGAAGGTGTTCAGCAATGCGGAATTTGGAACTATTAGAACGGTTCTTATTGATGGCGAACCGTGGTTTGTAGGCAAGGATGTAGCAACAGCGTTGGGGTATAAAAATCAACACGATGCATTAGGTAAGCACGTAGACGCGGAAGATAAGGGGGTCGCGAAACGCGACTCCCTTGGAGGAACGCAGGATTTTGTGATTATCAACGAAAGTGGTTTATATAGTCTTATACTTTCAAGCCGCTTAGAAAGTGCGAAAAAATTCAAGCATTGGATAACCGCCGAGGTTATTCCGTCGATACGCAAGCACGGCGTGTATATGACGGATAATCTGCTTGACGCGGTAATCGCCAATCCCGAAGTGATGCAGGGTGTTATTGAAAAGCTGAAAGCCGAGCGCAGGACAGAGCAGGAAAAGCTCGCGTATATGGAAAACGCACTTAGATCCGCCGTTCCGAAAGCGGTGTACTACGACACGTTTGTTGACCCCGGCTATGCGATATGCTTTCGCGATACCGCAAAGGAATTAGGCTTTTCGCAGAAAGAGTTTATCAAGCTCTTGATAGACCACAAATTCATCTACCGCACTTCAACCGAGGAGCTGCGCCCGATGGCGGGACCGTATAAGCACGGCTTATTTATCTTGCGCGACTATACGAACATCAAGAACCGTCACCGCGGAACATACACGCTTGTGACAACAAAGGGCAAGAAATACATTTATGAGTATTTCGTAAGAAAAGGTATTATCAATAACTAACTATGAATTAGGAGGATTACAATATGAACTACAATGTAATGAATTACACTTATGAGGCAATGGAGCTGATGATGAGGGGTGTGAATATTATGGATTCGATGCTTAACACCCTGATTGACGGTATTATGCTTTTACCTGACTGCAATGAAACAGTGCGGCTCAAAATGATGGCATCGCGTACCGGCTCCGATAAGGCAAAGCTCTATGAAATGTTGAGCGACAACTATGACAATGCCGTGGATATGCTCGCCGATGAATACTGCGCGGAGCTTGATAACGAGGACAAGATTGATGATGAGCTTGACGATGAGAACGAGCCTGATGAGGAGGACTATACCGAAGCGGATATTCCTACCGGTGCGGAATTGCAGGAGTTTTTGAACCTGATTGACAATATATTCGCATCAGGCAATCCCGTGTCCATATCGGCAGATATTTATATCAACGAGAATAAAACCGGAAAGGACAAGTCGGACAACAACGAGGAAAGGAACAATGATTGAGATGAAGAACACGAATATAAAAGGCGGTGGTAGACAATGCCAAAGAGGTCACCAAAGCTTCTGTTTACCGACGAAGAAAGAAACGCTCCGGAGCTTAAACGAGCTGTCAAAAAGGCAGATAAGGCAGCCGCAAATTTGGATAAGGCAGAAGCGCACATACCCAAGAAGCAGATAAAAAAGAAACAGCGGTATATTGACAAAGACGGCAAGGTCAAGACAAAAATAATGTTTGAGGAGGTCGATAAAAAGCGACCTTCCTCCAACCTGAAATCCGAGATAAAGACAGCACCCGCACATATAGCGGGCGGGTGCAGCCGTCAATGTGCTGCGTCAAGGCGAGGACGACAGCGCGTCGACAAGCACCGCTCACGGCATAGAGAAAACAGCGGATACAAGCGTTAGAACGGCACAATTCCAATACCGTAAATCTAAGCTGAAACCGTATAAGACGGCGGACAAAGCCGAAAAGGAGCTTGATAAGGCGAACATTAACGCTCTTAACAAGCAGGCTAAGTATCAATCCCGTAATGCTCCGAGCAGTAATCCCGCTTCTAAGTATCAGCAGAAAAAGGCTATCAAGAAAGAGTACGCGGCAGCCAAAAAGAGCGGCGCGAACACAAAAAAGGCTTCCGAAATCACGAAAAGCGCGTCCGCGAAAGCAAGCGAAGCGTCAAAAAAGATAGCCGAATTTGTGGGTAGGAATAAGAAAGTTTTCTTGATTTTAGGCGGTATTGCCGCCGTTATTATCCTGATATGCTGTATTTGTTCTTCTTGTTCCGTAATATTCGAGGGCGCGGCATCGTCAATCGCGGGTACGACGTATCCAAGCGAGGACGCGGAAATGCTTGCGGCAGAGAATAAATATGCGGAATTGGAGCAGGAGTTATCCGACACAATTTCAAACTACGAGAGTAGTCACGATTACGACGAGTATGTATATGAGCTTGACGATATAGAACACGACCCGTATGTGCTTCTATCGACATTAACGGCAATGCACCAAGGCGCGTGGACACTATCGGATGTGGAAGCCGAAATTGAGGATTTGTTTTCACGTCAGTACGTGTTGACCGAAACCGTTGAAACAGAACAGCGGACAAGAACGGTTATAAACTCAGACGGAACGACATCCGAGGAAACGTACAGCTATTATATCTGCACGGTAACACTTGTAAATAACAACCTGTCGCATATCCCGTCCGAGGTGTTAAGCGAGGAACAGCTTCAAATTTACGCCATGTATATGAAAACACTCGGAAACCGACCCGATCTGTTCAGCGATTCGGTGTACGTTACAAAATACTACAATACCGAATACACGGACTATGATATTCCCGCGGAAGCCTTGTCGGATGAGCGGTTCGCGGCAATGATTGCGGAAGCCGAAAAATATTTGGGTTATCCGTATGTATGGGGCGGTTCGTCCCCTGCAACGTCGTTTGACTGTTCGGGATTTGTATGTTGGGTACTAAACCACAGCGGATGGAGCGTCGGCAGAACTACCGCCGAGGGACTGAGACAGTTGTGTACGTATGTATCAAGCGCAGACGCGCAGCCGGGCGACTTGATATTTTTCCAGGGAACCTACAATACCACAGGCGCAAGCCACGTCGGAATTTATGTCGGAAACGGAATGATGATTCACTGCGGCGACCCAATCCAATATGCAAGCGTTAATTCAAGCTATTTTACGTCGCATTTTATGCAATACGGTCGTATACGTAATTGACAATTTAAAAAACGTAAACAGTTATAAGGAGGACTTTATGAACGAGAGAATTAAGAGATTAAAAGAGGACTACGAAAGAACCGAGAGCAAAATCGCGTCCTTGCAAGAGAAAAACAAGAAGCTTGCCGAGAAAATACGGCAGCTTGAAAATGCCGAGATAGTCGGCGCGGTTCGCGACAGCGGATGCTCTATAGACGAGCTTTTGAGCTTACTCGGTAAAGACGGGAAAACAACTAAAAAAGATTTGGAGGAAATCAAGAATGAGATTTAGAACAGTTTTAATAACCATAGCCGCCGTACTTTGTATGTCGGCTTTTTCCGTATCGGCAAACGCACAGACCAATGAGGATTACAGCGATGAATATTATGATGAAATAAGCGTAAATGACAGTGTGGAAAGCACGTCCGCGCTTACGCCGGAGGGAAATCTTACGTTGGTTGACGATATTTATCAATCATCGGAAATTGACGGTGAGGTCGAGGATAAGCAGTTTATCACCGTACAATCAAAGAACGGTAATTACTTTTACCTTATCATTGACCGCAGCGGCGATACGGAGAACGTGTATTTCTTAAACGCTGTCGATGAAGCGGATTTATTGGCACTCATTGACGAGGATGAACAGACAACGCAGACCACAGCGGTTTGCACTTGCACCGAAAAATGCGAAACGGGAAGTGTGAACGTAAACTGCGCCGTATGCTCGGTTGATAAGGATAGCTGCACAGCCGCGGCAAGCGCGACATCGGCACCTACCGAGGACACCGGCACGTCGAACGAAAGCAGCTCATCAGGTTCGCTCGCGATACTTCTTGTGCTTGCCCTCTTAGGCGGTGGCGGAGCGTTCTATTGGTTCAAGATTAAGAATAAGAAGCCGAGTACCAAAGGCGATACCGACCCCAATGATATATATGAGGACGATGAAGATGATGAGGACTACGAAATCGAGGGCGAGGAAAGCAACACCGATGAGGAAGCCGACGATGAAAACATTGATGAAAATGAACCTGACAATGACAACGAAACCGAGGAAAGCGAGGACATATAAATATGAGATTAGTAATTGCTGAAAAGCCGTCGGTGGCAAAGACCATAGCCAATGTTATCGGCGCAACAAAGAGAAACGACGGATATTTATCGGGGAACGGCTATGCCGTTTCCCACTGCTTCGGGCATTTGGCGGAGCTTGCCGAGCCTGAAAGCTACAACGAGAGCTACGGTAAATGGAGACAGTCGGATTTGCCTATTATCCCCGATACCTGGCAATATGCTGTCGGTGAGGATAAGAAAAAGCAGCTTGAGGTATTAACAAAACTAATGAATGATACGGACGTAACAGAGGTGATAAACGCCTGCGACGCGGGACGTGAGGGTGAGCTTATATTCCGTACAGTCTACAACCTTGCCGACTGCACAAAGCCGTTAAAACGCTTGTGGATTTCATCAATGGAGGACACGGCTATTCGCGACGGATTTGAAAATTTACGTCCAGGCAGTGATTACGATAATCTCTACTATGCTGCGTTATGCAGAAGCAAAGCCGATTGGATTGTGGGAATTAACGCCACAAGACTGTTTTCGGTGCTTTATCACAGGACACTCAACGTCGGCAGAGTAATATCCCCTACGCTTGCGATGATTGTACAGCGTGAAGCAGAAATTAAGGCGTTCAAGAGTGAGCCGTTTTATAGGGCGGTGCTTGAATTTGACGGATTTATGGCTGAAAGCGAAAGGTTTTCCAATAAAGCCGATGCCGATAATATTATTAAAAATTGCACCGGCGATACGGCAACGGTTAAATCGGTAGAACGAAAGGAAAAATCGGAAAAGCCGCCCACGTTGTATGACCTCACAACGCTCCAAAGAGACGCGAACCGAATATTAGGCTTTACGGCTAAACAAACGCTTGACTATTTGCAATCGCTCTATGAAAAGAAGTTGACCACCTATCCGAGAACGGACAGCAAATTCTTGACCGATGATATGAAAGAAAGTGTTTCTGAAATCGTAAAAATATCCGCTGAACTTATGGAAATAGCATTACCCAACAAAGTTGATACCGCCATTGTTTGTGACAGCCAAAAGGTATCAGACCACCACGCCGTTATCCTTACAAGGAGCGTTAAAGGCTATGACACAAATTCACTTTTGCCGGGCGAGCGTGAGATATTAAAGCTCATTGCAAGGCGGACACTTTGCGCTGTCAGTGAGCCGTATTCATACACCGACACAACGGCGGTTATGTCGTGCGGAAATACCGATTTTACCGCAAAGGGTAAAACGGTGTTTAATCTCGGATGGCGCATTTACGCAAATTCCGATAAAAAGGAATCCGATTTAAAGGGTATTTCCGAGGGAAGTGTTTTAACCCCTAAATCCACATCTGTAACCGAAGGCAAAACCCACGGCGCCGAAGCATTTTACCGAGGATACAATCCTTTCTGCTATGGAAAAAGCAGGCGAAAATGATATTCCCGATGAAGCGGAGCGCAAAGGACTTGGAACACCCGCGACAAGGGCGGGAATTATAGAAAAGCTCGTGTCAACGGGATTTGTAACGCGAAACAAAGCGCAAAAATCCGTGAGCCTTATTCCCGATAATATCGGCGAATCGCTGATAACGATACTTCCCGAAGAACTCCAGTCACCGCTCTTAACGGCACAGTGGGAACAGCAGCTATTACTCATTGAAAAAGGCGAATTATCGCCCGATGAGTTTATGCAATCCATAGAAAATATGGTGCGGACGCTTGTGTGTGATTACAAGGTAATCGACGGCGCGGAGGTGTTATTCCCCTCCGGTAAGCCTGTAGTCGGCAAATGCCCACGCTGCGGAAGTAACGTCACCGAGAGCAAGACAGGGTATTTCTGCGAAAAGAACAATTGCAGATTTGCTCTGTGGAAAGACAATCGGTTTTTAACCTCTAAGCACATAGGTCTGACGGCTAAAATGGCTGAAACATTGCTGCGGGACAGAAAAGCCTATGTCAGAGGTATTTACTCCGAACGCACGGGCAAACAGTACGACGCGTTTATTACTATGACCGACGACGGAGCAAAAATGACGTTCGGTCTTGAATTTGACAATAAGAAGTGAGGAGGTAATCTAAATGGCTGAAAACAAAAGAAATGTTACGGCTGAAGAAGCAAAAAAGACAGAAACTCAGCAACCGCCGAAAAAGAGCAATAAAGAGCGGCTGAAAGACATTACCGCGAGCATTGAAACAGGTATTAAGGACTTATTCGAGAGCGACAAATACAAGCAGTATTTGCAGGTTATGAGCCGTTTTCACCGATACAGCGTGAATAACCAAGTTTTAATTCATATGCAAAATCCAAACGCAACCCACGTTGCGGGATTTAACAAATGGCGCGACCAGTTTGGACGCAACGTCAAGAAAGGCGAAAAGGGTATAAAGATTATCGCTCCCACACCGTACAAGAAAAAGATAGAGGAAACGAAGCTTGACCCCGATACCAAGCTGCCGCTCTTTGACGATAACGGCAAGCCCATAACGGAGGAAAAAGAAATACAAGTACCAATGTTTCGCGTTGTATCGGTCTTTGACGTAGGGCAAACCGTCGGAAAGCCCTTGCCGCAGCTTGCAAGCGACATATCAGGCAATGTTGAGAATTACGACGCGTTTGTAGAAGCGATAAAACGAACCTCAACCGTACCGATAAAGTTTGAAGCATTAGCTGAGAATACCGACGGATATTTTTCTACCGATAAACAAGAAATTGTTATCCGCGACAATATGAGTGAGGTGCAGACCGTATCTGCGCTTCTCCACGAGATGGCACACTCCAAGCTCCACAATGCAAAAGCTAAAGAGGAAAAACTACAGGAGGTAGAATTGTTCGGCGAAAAGGCATTGTTTTCAAATGAACGAATTAAATCCGTAGACATTCCCGACGGTTTGTACTGCTATGACTTGCGAGGGAGCGATGATGACCCGGGTATACCGTGTACTGTTGAAGCGTATGTCAAAGTAAATCACGCGGGCAGTATTATCACGGCAGAGCCTATCGACATACCCGAGACAGGATATATACCAATTGACGATAATCTTAATTTCTTAGGCTCCGAAAAAGGTATGCGTGAATTTCTAAGCGAGCAACACCCCGACAAGGCGAAATTATCACGAAATGATGAGGAAGTGCAAGCCG
>JAJQAT010000111.1 GCA_021203665.1 Bacillota bacterium | reverse complement strand
CACATCAAACTGTCCGATAAAATTGAAATATATATCCACCTGTTGGATCCGTTCACCTGTCGATTTATCCGCTTCATGTACAACAATTTTTTCGACAAACTCATTAAGCATTTCATCGGTCAGCTCCGTACATTCGTGATATTTCTTCACAACAGCAACAAATTTGCTCGGCTTTGCGGCGTTGGCGTTGCTCTCCTCCAATGCTGCTTTTAATTCGGCAAGCCGTTGTTCAAGAGATGTCTGCTCATCGTCATACTGTGCCATCAGCTTTTCCAATTGTCTGTCGGGTATCTTTCCTAAAATATTGCCCTCATAAAGACCTTTTATCAAATTATCCAATTCCGAAATGCGCTTTTCAATAACAGAAATTTCTTTTCGCGCCGATACGATACCGTTGGTTTGTGCCGTGTTCCACTGTTCTCGAACACGATTGATAAAATCCGTTTCGTTTTCAAAAACATAGGCGGAAACTTTTTTGACGGCTTCCAAGACCAATTTTTCCAAAACGGACGCTTTAATAAAGTGCATTGTGCAGTCGCGGTACATCTGACGGTAGCTCGAACAGCAAAATGCGCTGTCCGCATCGTATGTTTTTCCGTTCGGACGATGCTGTGATTGGGGACTTCGGTAAGAAAGCTTAGCTCCGCAGTCGGCGCAGAAAACCATTCCTGCCATTCGATGAGATTTCGTACCATCGGAAAGCCGCCTTGTACCCTTTTTCCTTACACGCTGTGCCGTGTGCCACGTTTCTTCATCAATTATGGCTTCATGCGTATTGTGGAATATCATCAATTCGTCGGGAGTAGCTTTGCGGCGTTTCTTTGTCTTAAAGTTCTCGCAAACTGTTTTTCCCAATACGGTATGCCCCATATACTCTTGTCTTTCAAGAATATATGCCAAAGCAGTAGAGTTCCAACGATATGGATTATGATAGCTATGGTTTCTGCTGACATTGCCGTTTTGACATTGCTCCATATATGCGGAGGGTATCAAAACCTTGTCCTCGGTCAGTTTATCGGAAATTGCTTTTAAGCTCATACCGCCGATTACCATCTGATATATTCGGCGAACAACATTTGCGGCTTCCTCGTCAATCAACAGATGATTTTTGTCCTGTGGGTCGCGCATATATCCGTAAGGAATAGCACCGCTGCAACGTTTGCCGTTTTGCATTCTCGAACGAAATACAGCGCGTATTTTGTTACTGGTATCCTTTGCATACCATTCATTCATAATGTTCAAAAACGGAGTAAAGTCGTTATCTGTTTGAACGGCACTGTCTACTCCGTTATTTATTGCAATGAAACGAACGCCTTTTTCGGGAAAAAGCATTTCCGTATAAAACCCCACTTTCAAATAATTACGTCCGAACCGCGAAAGGTCTTTGACACACACAACATCTACCTCTCCCGATTCAACAGCGGCTATCATAGCTTGAAACCCCGGTCTTTCAAAATTTATGCCGCTATACCCGTCATCTGTAAAATGACGGTAATTCTTAATTCCGTGAGCTTTGGCGTATTCCTCAAGGTATGCCTTTTGATTTACAATACTGTTGGATTCGCCTTTCATCTCATCGTCCCTCGACAACCTTTCATACAGTGCCGCATACTTAACCTTGTTCATTTTCTTGTTACCTCCTGCTTTAAATTTACCACAACATTGAATATCACTTTTTTCAAGCTGTTTTCTATGTCCTACTACATTATAACTCTTCGGGTCAGTTACAACATATGAGGAGTGCATTTGCATAAGGTTGGGTTTTATGAAAAACCTTGTTTTACCCGAACCTGAACCGCCTATCACAAGCACATTCTTATTCCTCGCGAGCTTCGGGTCTTTGGGACGGTTATTCATTGTAAGGCGTTCCGTTTGAGTGAGTATTACGTTGTTAGCGAATACGGGGTCAATAAACGGCGCGATGTCATCGTGAGTACCCCAACGCGCCGAGCCGTATTCCTCATTCTTGCGAAACTTTTTTGCGTTTTTTCCCTTTACATAAACTGCAATCCTTATGGCAACGGCTATTGCTATTCCTATCAGCAAATCTTTAGGGTTGAAGCTCGGCATAATGCTCGAAAATGCTTTGCCATAACCGATGTTAAGCTGTAAAATCTTCTGCGATATGTCCGTGCCGGGTGTAAGGCGAAAACCCTGCCCGATTTTTGTGCCGAGCAGCGCAATGAACACATAGGGAATGTTGGGGATAATGAGCTTCTTGAAATTTATTTGCTTAAAATCAAACTGCTTCATAGCTCCATCTCCTTGTTTTTGTTGCGGACTTTCGGTTCACGGTTTTTAACAAGCTCACCCAAGGATTTGAGCTTTTTAAGAAGCGATGGCTTCTCTTTCTTTTTCAGCTGCTTATATGCAAACTCATTCATAGCTTCGTTAAGCGCGTCGCCGTCACGAGTCTTGAAGAATACAAGATATTTCGGCATATCGGCTGTCTTGTCTTTCTTTATGGCGTAGTCAACGCCGTATTTTCGTGCTATACGCTCAAATTCCTTGATGTCCTTATCCTCAATTTCAACATTGGTCACGCCCTGATTTTGTCCGATAAGCTCCTTTACGGATTGCTTGCCCGTCGGCTTTACATTGGTTTGTGACTTGGTTTTCGACTTGTTCTTTCGGTAGGCAAGATATTTTGAAATCGCTTGTTTAAGCACCCTGCCTGTCATTTTCGCCGTGTTGATTGATAATGTCACCGTTCTGTTTTCTACTTCTTCCTGCATAAAATCACCTCCTGCGGGTATAGAAAAAGAGCAGCCGTTTTAATGACTGCTCTTTCCTTAAATACCGATTGAATTTTACTCTATCCAAGCTTCCTCATCATTAAGCGTTATCGCCTTATGCTCGTTTGCG
>JAJQAT010000161.1 GCA_021203665.1 Bacillota bacterium | reverse complement strand
TATGCTCAGCAAGGCTCCCCTATCTAGGGGAGCTGTCGCTGTAAGCGACTGAGGGATTCCTCGCCGTCCCTCGCGGCTGCCCGCTTTACAATTCTACAAATACCTCTCGCCGCCTCGTGCGAAAATGTTTTATTTTCGCAAAAAGGCTTGATTATTTCACCATAATGTGGGATAATACATAGTGGATAAAAATGCGGCGGGGTATGTGTATGAGGAAAGCAGACACCACAATTAAATATATAGAGCCGGACTCCATAGCCGAGGCGGCGGGACTTGAAATCGGGGACAGACTGATAAGCATAAACGGTCACGATTTTCACGATATTCTCGAATACCGCTATCTCACGGCGGAATATGAGGTAACTCTTGAGGTGCTGAAAAAGGACGGCACAACGGAAATGATAACCGTTGAAAATGACTATGAGGACATAGGCATTGAATTTGCCGAAGGTCTTATCGATGAGGCGCAGAGCTGTACCAATAAATGTATTTTTTGCTTTATCGACCAGCTCCCCAAGGGTATGCGTGAAACGGTCTATTTCAAGGACGATGATACAAGGCTGTCGTTTCTTCAGGGAAATTATGTCACGCTTACGAATATGTCGGACGAGGAAATAGACAGACTGATAAAAATGCGAGTTTCACCGATAAACGTATCCGTCCACGCGACTGAGCCTAAGCTCAGGTGCAAAATGCTTAACAATCGTTTTGCCGGCAAATGCTACGATATAATGAAAAAATTTGCTAAAAACGAGATTTATATGAATTGTCAGATTGTGCTTTGTCCCGAGATAAACGACGGCGATAATTTAAAGAGAACCCTGTCAGACTTGGGAAAGCTGTTTCCGTATGTGAACAGTATTTCTGTAGTGCCCGTGGGACTTACGCGTTACCGTGACGGATTGTATCCGCTAAAGCCGTTTACCGCTGAGACGAGCGCGGAAACGATACGCTTTGTTGAAAAAATACAGAATGATTATTTGGAAAAATTCGGAACAAGACTTGTGTATCTGTCGGACGAATTTTATATGGACGCGGGTATTCCCGTGCCGGACGCGGAAAGCTATGAGGGTTTTCCGCAGATTGAAAACGGCGTGGGGCTTATAGCGAGTATGCGAGAGGAATTTGAAAGCGCCGTCCGGCTTATAAAAAATAAGCCGCGGGAAAGGCGCATCAGCATAGCCACGGGCGAGATAGCCGGAAGCTTTATTTCGGAGCTTGCAAAGGAAATAGAGAATCGGTGCGAGGGCGTAAAAATAGATGTTTATCCGATAAAGAATGACTTTTTCGGCGGAGGCGTAAGCGTTTCGGGACTGGTGTGCGGCAGCGATATTATAGAGCAGCTCAAGGACAAAATCCGGACCGATGTTTTGCTCATACCTCACAGTATGCTCCGCGATGACGACAATATATTTCTTGACGACACGACGGTTGAGGACGTGGAAAAAGCGCTGTCGGTTAGGATAGTGCCCGTCATAAACGACGGATATGAATTTGTTGAAAAAATATTAGATGAAGAATTGGAGTTTTAAAATGAAACCATTGGTAGCGATAGTCGGCAGACCGAATGTGGGAAAGTCGACATTATTCAATAAGATTTCGGGGCAGAGAATAAGTATAGTAGAGGACACTCCGGGCGTAACGCGCGACAGGATATACGCGGACGCGTCATGGCTTGACAAGCATTTCACGCTTGTGGACACGGGCGGTATCGAGCCTGCGTCTAAGGACGAAATCCTTGTGCAGATGCGCCGTCAGGCTCAGCTTGCGACAGAGATGGCTGACGTGGTAATCCTTATGGTGAACGTCAAGGACGGCGTTACGGCGAATGATATGGACGTTACGCAGATGCTTTTAAAGGCGAAGAAAAAAATAGTCCTTGCGGTGAATAAGGTTGATAACACGGGTGAACCGCCGTTTGAGTTTTATGAGTTTTACAATCTCGGACTTGGCGACCCGATAGCGATTTCATCAACGCACGGCTTGGGCGTGGGTGATTTGCTTGACGAGGTCACCCATAAATTTCCTGATGACGCGGACACATCGGAGGACGAGGACGAAATTAAGGTAGCGGTAATAGGCAGACCGAATGCCGGCAAATCGTCGCTCGTAAATAAAATTCTCGGTGAGGACAGAGTAATTGTCAGCAATGTAGCGGGAACAACGCGCGACGCGATTGATTCGCACTATGTAAATGGAGAGGATAAGTATCTGTTTATAGACACCGCCGGAATGAGGAAACGCGGAAAAATAGATGAAAACGTGGAGCGCTACAGCGTTGTGCGTTCTCTTGCCGCGGTTGACAGGAGCGATGTGTGTGTTATAATGATAGATGCGAACGAGGGCATAACGGAGCAGGACACAAAGGTGGCAGGTTACGCGCATGAGCAGGGCAAAGCCTGCATTTTTGCGGTGAATAAATGGGATATTGTCGATAAGGACGACAAAACGATGAAAAAATTTACAATGCGTATGCGAGAGGAGTTTGCGTTTATGTCATACGCGGAGATTATTTTCATCAGTGCAAAGACAGGTCAGAGAGTCGGTAAGCTGCTTGAGCTTATAAAAAAGGTCAATGAGCAGCATAAACGCCGTATTACCACAGGTATGCTCAATGATGTGCTTAACGAGGCTATGGCGAAACAGCAGCCGCCGTCGGATAAGGGCAGACGCTTAAAGGTATACTACGGAACGCAGGCAAGCACCGCGCCGCCCACGTTTGTATTGTTCGCAAACTCAAAGGATTTGTTCCACTATTCGTATTTGCGGTTTATAGAAAATCAGGTGCGCGAGGCGTTCGGCTTTGAGGGAACACCGATAAGATTTATTATAAGAGAGAAAAATGAGAAGAAGATGTAGCATAGGCAAAACCGCCCCGCAAATTAAAGCAAGCCGTAATTCATAATAAAACTAAACGGGGTTATAT
>JAJQAT010000034.1 GCA_021203665.1 Bacillota bacterium | reverse complement strand
ACTTTCAATTTTTGTAAGAAAAAACGGCACTCTGTGAGTACCGTAAGTCTCATATTATTTAGCTTTTTCGAGCAGCTCCAGAAGCTCCTGTTTGGTGAACAGGTATTTATTATCGCAGAATTGGCACGTAAGCTCCGCCTCGCCCTGCTCCTCTATAAGCGCGGTAAACTCCTCCCTGCCTATGGATATAAGCGCCTTTTCCATGCGCTCCTTTGAGCATTTGCACTCATACTTGGGCGTTACGGCGTTGTTTTCGCATATCATCGAAAAGCCGTCCGTCACGCGGAACAGAATATCCTCGGCGCTCATTCCCTCTCTTATCATGGACGTTACCGGAGGCAGCTCCTTTAGGATTTCCTCGAGCCTTACCGCCATATCGTCCGTCGCCTCGGGCATGAGCTGAATCATAAAGCCGCCCGCCGCGATTGCCGTGTTATCCGTGTCCACAAGCACTCCCAGCGCGACAGATGTGGGTATCTGCTCGCTTTTCGCATAATAATAGGTAATATCCTCGGCAATCTCGCCCGAAACAAGCGGGACCTGCCCGATATACGGCTCCTTCATTCCCAAATCGCGTATCACGCTCAAATATCCGCCGCCTATCGCTCCGCCGACGTCGAGCTTGCCCTTTTTATTGAGCGGTCTGTCAACATACGGGTTTGAAATGTACCCTCTCACGCGGCTGTGACAATCCGTCACCGCGACAAGATTTTGAATTTCACCCTCGCCCTTTATTTGAACCGTCATGCTGTCGGTTTCGTTTTTCAGTCCCGCCGCGCCCATAATCGCCGCCGCCGTGAGCAAGCGTCCCAGTGCCGCCGTCGCAACCGGATAGGTATGATGTATTCTCTGTGCCTCGTTCACAAGGTCGGTCGTGACCGCCGCGAACACGCGGATTGCCCCGTCCATGCTGTTTCCTCTTACAAGTTTATCTTTCATTACTACTCTCCTATAACTACATCTACTGTATACTCCCCGTCAAAGCCGACGTTCTCGCCCTCGATTTTTACCGGAAGAGTGTATGTGCCGGCGGTAAGTCCGGACGCGTCAACCGTGGCTTTCACGCTGTCGGCGGAGAGCTGTCCATCCTCGCCCCACACCTTGGCGGTGAGGGTGTCGAAAATATACGCCGTAAGACCCTCGCCGACGTTCTCCGCCTCGACGTTTAGCTCAAGCTCCTTGACTACCCTTTTGCCCACGTCCGTCTTTATCTTAACCGTTTTGCTTTCCTCGGGAATGTACATTCCGCTCGCTTCCTCAACGGTGTATTCCTCCGCGCCGTCGCTGATGCTGTCTATGCGGGCGATAACGGTCTCGTCCGTGTTGTCGGCGGTCACGCCCACAGTTATGCTTGACGGCGTGACTACGGTTTTATCGGTGTGCAGAATATAATCCTGTTCAAGCTCCGCCGTGAGCATCGGCTCGACGGTTACGGTTTTCTCGTCGTATATGGTGTTGGTAACCTCCACGAACGAGCGGGCGGTTTCTATTGTTTCGTTATCGCTTATCAGCTCTCCGGCGGAGTCGGTGAGGAGGTAATTTACCTTTTCCGTACCGTCCGTCTCAAGCTCGGATATGTCTATCGGCGCGATTGCGCCGCCTACGGTGTTTATCTCGCTTTCCGCGCCCGTTATCACCACCGCGGGAGTGGTAAGGACGGATTTTACTACCTTGTTTTTAAGCGTGCCCGTCTGCTTGACCGTGACCTCTATTTCCTTTGTCACAAGCGGCTCCACGGTTATGGGGATGTCGGCGTAATCCTCCTTCTCCACGGTTATGCGCGTCGTGGGGATGGATATTGTGCCGGTCAGCTCATACTCGCCCGCCTCGCTTATGTCTCTCACGTTCACCTGGACGTATATGTCGTCCATGAAGCTTATAAGGTCGCTGCGCTTTCCCGTGACCGTGACGGAAAGATTCGGAATGCTGTCTCTGCCCGTAAGCACAAGCTGATTCTCGCGCAAGGACACCTCACCGATAAATTTCACGTTAAGATTTGATATTGTCGTTGTTATATCCGGATCGTTTACGTATATTACCATAAACCACACGATTACCGCGAGAAGCACGGAAAGCGCGATGGTTTGTACCTTTTTTTTATGCGGCTTGCTTGGATTTCTCTTGTTCATTTTGACCTCCAAAACATGATTTTACCTATTTTTTCCTGTGCCTCGGGCTTTTGCGTGATTATCTTTTTAAGCGCCTTCGCGAGGGAGTCGCGCGATAAATTACGCGTAAGCGAGCCGTTCAGCGCGATGGATATTTTTCCGGTTTCCTCGCTGACCACTATAATAACCGCGTCCGTTACCTCGCTTAAGCCTATGGCGGCTCTGTGGCGCGTTCCGAGGTCGCGCGAGAGGTTGTTGTTCGCGGTGAGCGGGAGCAGACAGCCCGCCGTCACTATTTTATTTTTGCGGATTATAACCGCGCCGTCATGCAGGGGCGTGTTGGGAACGAATATATTTTCCAAAAGTCCGCATGAAACGTTCGCGTCGAGCATGGTTCCGGTGCTTATGTATTCGCCGAGCCTTGTGGCGCGTTCGATTACTATAAGCGCGCCGGTTTTTGTTTCCGACATATTCGCCGCCGCCTGAGCGACGTCCTCTATGACGCGCTGCATATCCTCGTCGGAGGTGTCCGCCGCGAAATCGATGATTTTGCCGACCTTGAAGCGTCCCATTCTTTCAAGCAAATTCCTCAGCTCCGGCTGGAATATTACAATAAGCGCGAACGCGCCTATCTGCATCGCGCCGCCCAATATGTAATTCAGGGCGTTCAGCTTGAGCCATTGGCTGGCGAAAAATACTATAAAAAGGAAAATTATGCCCTTGACGAGCTGCATCGCCTTTGTGTCGCGTATGAGGTTTATAAGGTAATAAAATATCACCGCCACTATCAATATATCGATAAAATCGCTTATGCGCAGCAGCATTATATATTTGATTATATATTCAAAAAATGCGTTCATGGCGTTTTTCACTTCCTGTTTTACTTAAATTTGTACATATATAGAT
>JAJQAT010000074.1 GCA_021203665.1 Bacillota bacterium | reverse complement strand
AGTATATGCGCATACAAATACACAAAATAAGAAAAATTCAATTAACATAATACAGCAAGCTATTAATATATATGGTTAAGCATCGATTTAATAAAAAGGCATAATAAAAATCCAACTAAGCTAAAATGTCTCAACATTATTTGAATACATCCCATAAGTGGTCAATAAGTGGTCAATAAGTGGTCAAATTCAAAAGTTGTACACTTTGTACAAGTTAAAGAACCGCATAGGTAAGCCACGGAACGGAATATTCGTGGGAAATAGCGTTCCAAGTATAATAAAGAGCGATTTAGCTTAGTTGGATTTTATTTGTTATTCATACCCTATTAATTATCGCGACGGGATTATTTTAAACAGCACTGCGTTTGCGTGGGCAAAGGATTTTTCTTGGGTAAAGAACACCGTGCCGTCAACCGGCGATTTAACCTCAGCTTTTACCGAACCGTCGAGAGGGTCAAGTATTTCCGCCAGCGCCTGACCGCGCTTTACGGTTTTAAGCGTATCCGAAAAGCATCTGAAAATACCGGCGGTATTTGACTTCACGCTTACCATATCCCTTTCCTCGATGAAAGACGAAATATATCCTCTATGGTTATCAAAGCGTATAATTCCTCGCGCGTTTAAGAAATTCAGCACGGCTTTTACTGCCTCGTCCGCGCCGTCCGGATCTATACTCTCGGTTTGATTTGTAAACAGAGAGTATGACTTTGTTTCCCATATCTGCCAATTATAATGGAGAGTTGTCGTGTCATACGGGCGCGGGTCGCGCATTACCACATACGGCAGTCCGAAATCCTTTGCCGTTTCCGTGTCCTCCCAACCGGTTTTCATAATTCGTATATGAGGCACGAATCTTCCGGGTATGTAATTGCTCGCGAAATGCACTCCGTACTTGTAGCCGGTAACGGCGTTAAACACGCCCGCCGCGATTCTCTGCGTTGTTTCACCCTTGTCATATCCCGGGAACATTCGATTTATATCGGTATTGTCGGTAGACCAAAAGCGTTTCTCAATATTCATCGAATACGAGTTTATAACCGGCACCACAAGTATGGATTTTCCCGCGTTAATTCTGCCGTCCGCCTCAAGCTCCTTGAGCTTTTTGACAAGCATAGCGCAGGTGAACACCTGCTGTACCTCGTTTCCGCGTATGCCGCCAACAATAACGGCGGACTTTTCGCCGCTGCCGAATTCCATACCGGTAACGCGCATATTGTCGCGGTAAAGTGTTCTTAATTCATAAACTGTTGTTTTTTTCATCGGCACACACCTCCCAATATTCGCGCTATAAGCGAGCCTTCGTCAACCACAGGATATTCGCGTATCGTAAACACAAGACCGTCGCAGGGCGCGGTTATTTCTTCAAGCACCGCCGAGTGGAGCGGATCAACTATTCTTCCTATTTTATCGCCCTTTTTAACCATCGTGCAGTGAGCCGTATCGGGCAGGAATATACCGGACACGGGAGCGTTTATAAAGCTTACGTCATCGGGATTGCTTGATATAATCGGCTCCGCAGGCTCTATCACATCGCCGTCCCAAATGCCGAGCTCTTTCATTAAACAGAAAATACCGTCGGTAATCTTATCGCCGTATTCCTTGGTAATTCTCATACCCACGCCCATTTCCACAACAAGCGTTGGAGTTCCGACGCTGTTTAGCGAATGCGCGAGTGTTTCCTCAAGCACTGTTGCCGCGCCGTGTACCCAGATGAAATCCACATTCATCTTCTTTGCAAGAGGCACAAGGGTCGGCGCGGTTTCCTCCGAGATGCGTATCTGCGGTATCTCCGTAAGGAAAATATTTGACGCGTGAATATCTATACACGCCGCCGAGCCTTTCAGGTCGCCGACAATCTTCGCCGCGGTATACTCAGCCATTGAGCCGTCGTTTGAGCCGGGAAAAATTCTGTTCATATCCAAATCAAATCCCGGGATACCGCGCGTTATCGAGTCTATTCCCAACGGATTTAACGCCGGATATATATCGACTATGCCCTTTAAATCACCTATATTTTCATTTATTCGGCGCGCAAGCTCGTAGCAGACATACTGTCCCTCAAGCTCATCGCCGTGCGTTCCCGTAACCACGCTTATGCGCTTTTCACTGCCGTTAAGCGGCAAAACGGGAACAATTCTTTGTTTTCTTATTTCCAGCTTTTCATTTATCGGCAATTCAACCGACGCAACTGTTTCTACCATGTATTCATATCCTTTCCTAAAAATTTACCGCGGGCGCTTAATTTTTATAACACGCGCGTAAACGCTCTGCGTCTGCGCCGCCGCGCCCGTAAACACACCCTTTGACACAACGCAGTCACGGTAATCCCTGCCGTGGGAGATTTTGATATAAAAATCGTCCGTCAGCAGATTGTTTGTCGGGTCGATACCGTACCAATAGCCGTTAAGATTGACCTCCACCCAAGCGTGGCTCGCGCCCTCGCCTATCATCATACCCACAACATACCTTGCCGGTATTCCGTCAAGACGCAGAAGAGAAATCATAATATGCGCGTAATCCTGGCACACACCCTTGCGGAGGCACAATGCCTCCTCAGCCGTTGTTTTGACGGTCGTAGCGCGCGGCACATAATTGAAGACACGAAAAAGACCGTTCATGAAGTGCATAACCCTATCATAACGGCTTTTCGGCGCACCTTTGCAAAGTTTTTCATACAAATATTTAATTTCTTTTCCCGGCTTTGTATATGCCGATTGTACGGTAAATATATCCGTATCGTTGTCGTAATGCTCGTTTACGGCAAGTCCCGTTTCGGCTGTGCCTCTTAAATATACCGAAAACGATGTGTGCGCGCCCGCGACAGTGCCGCACAGGATTTTATTCCCGAAACGGTCGCTGTCCCAGTACCCGTCATTGTCCGGCTTTACGCAAAGCTCGGCGCTTATTATCCTTTGCCGCAGCGTATCATACGGCATATATTTTATCTTGTAGCGGTTATTGTAAACCGGCGAGGAAAAATCAATCCGCATATCATACGAAAATTTTAAAAACATATTTTATAT
>JAJQAT010000232.1 GCA_021203665.1 Bacillota bacterium | reverse complement strand
AAAGAATCCCTCCGTCATTTGCTCCGCAAATGCCACCTCCCTTTAACAAGGGAGGCTAACCGTTGACGGAAAAATTAACAAGCCGTATTGGCGCAGGAAATTTTTCGCATATTGTGCGTTTAAGCGAGCGGTGCTGTACGTTGGTACCGCCCTGAGCGTAAAGCGTGCAAGATGCGGAAAATTAACAAGCCAAAGAAAAAAATGTAGGTGTTTGTTATACTACCAAACACCTACAGTTTATTTTATTCCTCAACGCCGAGGATTGCGATTTCACTTATATGACAATAATTCTTTGTCGGGTCGGTCGCGCCGTCGCCGTTATAGCGGATATATCTCGCGCTGACGGTTTCGGGGAACATATACTTTTCAAACTCCTCTGTTTCGCCGGTATTTTGCGTCTTTGAAAGCGCTGTCTGCCAGGTTTCGCCGTCCTCGGAGTATTCGATTGTGAACGGATAAATTCTCTCACTGCCCTTCCACATAGCTATCGCGACGCCGGTTACCTCCTGCGTATCGCCGAGGTCTATCGTGAGCGTGTTCGGACCGTATGCCGACCAGCGCGTGCTTATGTCAAGGTCAACCGCGCCCGCTTCGACGTTACCGTCGTTATCGCTCGCCTCAACCGCGTAAACATCAAGCTGATTCGAGTAATACTTTTCGCCCGTGCCGTTAATCGCCACGCGCTCAACAGTTTCGGGAACCGGAGCCGCCTTTATGCTTTCCTTTCTCGCCGCCGCGCCGTCAATGCTCATCTCAACATCGCTTACGGCGATATATCCGTCGCTGTAATACACCTTCTTTGAAAGAGATTCGGCTATCGCGCGGAGCGGAACCATTGTTCTTTCGTTCATTATTACGGGCGCGACGTCCATCTGCATCGCGGTGCCGTTTACCGTATAATCCGCGGAGCCTATATTCATAAGAATTACATCTCCGTCAAGCTCTATTGTTATGCCCTGAGTATCCGCATCCCATCCGACCTCGGCGCCGAACGCCTCCGAGATGAATCTGAGCGGAACGAGGGTTCTGTCACCCTCCGCGAGATACGGAACAACATCTTCATTATCATTGTCAACTCTCTGCGGAACGCCGTTTACAAGCGCCGTCGGAGTGTCAAGCACAAGCTCGACCGTTTCGCCGGTGTACAAGTCGTCTATGCTCCAGGACTTCTGCGCAAGGTCGGGATTTTTCGCGTTATCCCCTACCGTGTACATCTGCGGCACGGGTATTGTTTCCGTGTCATAGCCGAGGTAATAGCTCAAATGCGCCGGCTGATTGTAGCAGGTGTTCTGATACGCGACGTGCATTCTGTACTGAATATCGTGCATAAGAGTAGGTATTTTATAGCTTGTGGGCGTTGTTGTCGTATAAATTCTGAGCGCGCTGCCGTCCTTTGTGGGGTACATTACCTCCTCGCGCCAGTCGCCCAGCAGGTCTGCCGTAAGCGACGGGTTAGCCTTTGTGCCGTTTACCGACGTGCAGCCCGACGCGGTGAATATTGTTTCAACCTTTTGAGCGTCGCTGTTCCACTTGCTTATGTAAATATTATCCTGAACCTCGCGTCCCAAATCTCCGTCCCAGTAGCATAGGAAGTTCGCGGGCATTGTGTAGCTTGTTGAAATTACGGTGCCGTCCGCCGCGGTCAGAATACCTGCCGCCGACCAGCCCTCGCAGCCCGGATAATTCGGGTCAATATCGTCCGAGGTGCCGCGTCCGTTATCGTTGCCGGTCTGCTCTCCGTACAGGATTTCACCGGTGCGCGCGTCGCGCATTTCATAGCCGTATGCCGAGCCGGTTTCCTCATGGCACGAATATACCTCAAGTCCCGGTCTTGACGGGTCAAGATCGCCGACGTGCTGCGCGTCGCCGTGTCCCAAGCCTGTCGAATACATCGGGGTGCCGTCGTTATCTATGGCAAGCGCGCCGTAAATAAGCTCGTCGCAGCCGTCGTAATCAACGTCCGCCGCGCTCATCGAGTGGTTGCCCTGTCCTATATACTGATTGTCGTAATCAAGCGTGTCAAAGCGCCATTTCTGCACTATTTTACCGTCCACAAGGTCATACGCGGCAATTACCGTTCTGCCGCCGGTTTCGCCCTCGGGACCGGTATAATATCCTCTTGCGAACACCATGCTCGGTCTTTCGCCGTCAAGGTACGCGACCGACGCGAGGTATCTCTCGCTTCTGTTACCCCAGCCGTCGCCCCAAGCGGTGATGTCCCATGATATTCCGCTCTCGGTCTTGCCCGTGGTCTGCGGGTCATAATCAACGGTGTCTATAACGGAGCCGTCCTCTCCGTTGAACACGGTCAAATAAAGCGGACCGGTAAGATTTTTTCCGTCGCTTATTACCGCGTAATTTTTACTCGCGTCGCCGATAACGGTACCGTCTCCGGCGATTGTTCCGTCAGCCGTGCGGCACGCCATTTCAGCCTTGCCGTCGCCGTCGTAATCGTACACCATAAACTGCGTGTCATGCGCGCCGCTTCTGATGTTCGGACCCATATTTATGCGCCACATCAAGGTGCCGTCCATCTCGTAGGCATCGATTATACACTCTCCGGTATAGCCCGCCTGAGCGGCGTCCTTAGCGTTTGACGGATCCCATTTGAGAACAATCTCATATTCGCCGTCGCCGTCAAGGTCGCCCACGGACGCGTCGCCGGGCGAATAGGTGTAGGTCTCGTCCTGAACGACATTATCCTCCGGCTGCTGAATCGGAATTTCAAGATAATCGCTGTCCCAGGACTGCGCCGTTTCAAGCTCGCCCTCCGTTCCGTCGATTACGGGAGCTATTTTATATGCCTCTCCCGTCGGATTGATGTCGGTATAGTTTGTCGCGTTTATCGGCTCCGACGTGATAAGCGTGTCGCCGCGGTACACATTGTATTTTGTATCCGCGCTCTCAGTGCCGAGCCAGCGCCATGAAATATACGTGTAATCACCCAAATCTACCGCGACAGCGCCTCTGTTCAGCTTTTCCATAGGACGCTGAATATCGGGGCTCGCGTCAATCAGCGCCTGTGTTTCGGCGGCGGAATCCTCGTAATCTCCGACCTTAAGGCTCTCCCCCACCTC
>JAJQAT010000201.1:5343-21279 GCA_021203665.1 Bacillota bacterium | reverse complement strand
CCTGTGACATCCTGCTTGTAAGGCAGACGCTCTCCCAGCTGAGCTAAACTCCCATTTTGCCGCCCCAATCAGCGACATCAATTATTATAGCAGATGTTACGGAATTTGTCAACACTTTTTTTTCGATTTTTTTGTATTTTTTATTACTTTTTATATTTATTTTTATTCGAACTTAGTGTATAATAGAAGTAAGATTTAATTGAGGTGGTATTTATATGAAAATCAATAAAAATATAATCGTTCGTTTTGCCGCCGCCGCGCTCGGCTTATTTATGCTGGCGGGCTGCTCCGATGCCATACAGACCTCGACCGTTGAGGAGACGGCGGGAACGGATTTATCCGATACATACGCGTTTATAGCAAAGGATATACAGAACCCGTATATGCAAAAGGTGTATGAGGGATTTCAAACAGCGTTCAGCGAGCTCGGCTCGTCCTCCGTTTACAAGGCTCCTGAGGCTAATACTCCCGAAAAGCAGGTGGAGATTATAAATGAGCTTGTTTCGCAGGGGATAGCGGGTATCGCCGTCGCCGCCAACGATGCCGATATGCTTGAGGACGCTCTCAAGGCGGCCATGGAGGCGGGAGTGGAGGTTATCTCGCTTGACAGTGCGGTAAACAAGGAGTCGCGCCGGACGCATATTCAGCAAGCCGACCCGGAACTGATAGGACGCTCGCTTGTCCGCGCCGCTTATGATATTGTGGGCGGAAACGGCGGAATAGGAATTTTAAGCACAACCTATCAAGCCACAAATCAGAATCTGTGGATAAGCTATATGGAGCAGGAAATCGCGGAAAATCCCGAAAAATACGCGTCAACGCCGATTGTGCAGATTGCCTACGGCGATGACGATGAGACAAAATCAATATCGGAAACGCAAAGCCTTTTGGAAAATCCCGATATAAAGGTGATAATCGCGCCGACGTCGGTGGGCATAACCGCCGCCGCGCAGGTTTTGCGGGAGACGGAATCCGATGTTAAGCTGACGGGACTCGGTATGCCGTCGCAGATGGCGGAGTATATCGAAAGCGGAATTTGCCCCAAGATGTATTTGTGGAATCCCGTTGATGTGGGATACCTTGCGGGTTATACGCTCAAAGCTCTTTCGGACGGCACCATAACGGGTGCGCAGGGCGAGGTGTTCACAGCCGGAACGCTCGGCGAAAGGACCGTTACATTGGACGATGAGCAGGGAACAGAGATTATGCTCGGCGATTTGCTTGAATTTGACAGCACCAACATAGGAGAGTGGAAGGGCGCGTTTTAACGCCGCGCCTTATGAGGAAAGCATATGAGCAAGTCAAACAATCAGAAATTAAAGATACTGTACATAATGCAAATGCTTATGGAGAACACGGATGAAAATCACGCGATGTCCACCGGCGATATAATAGAGGCGCTGGAAAGACAGGGAATATCCGCCGAAAGAAAGAGCATATACGACGATATAGAAATGCTTAAGCTCTTCGGACTTGATATTTTAAGCAGCCGCAGCGCGCCCAGGGGCTATTATATAGCGTCGAGGGATTTTGAGCTGCCGGAGCTTAAGCTGCTTGTGGACGCGGTGCAGTCATCAAAATTTATAACGGAAAAGAAATCGCAGGAGCTTATAAAGAAAATCGAGGGATTGGCGGGACGCTTCGCCGCGAGCGAGCTGCAAAATCAGGTTGTGGTCTCCAACCGCATAAAGACGATGAACGAAAGTATTTACTATAATGTGGATAAAATTCATTCTGCAATATCCTCCGATTCAAAAATACGCTTTAAATATTGCGAGTGGAATATAGACAAAAAGCTCGAGCCAAAGAAAAACGGCGCGTATTATATTTTAAGTCCGTGGGTGCTTACGTGGGACGACGAGAATTATTATCTTATAGCCTATGACGATGAAAACGGTCAGATACGCCACTACAGAGTGGACAAAATGATTAAAATAGAGCTTCTTGACGAAAGACGCACGGGCAGGGAGGAATTTCAGAGCTTCAATATCGCGAACTATTCAAAAAAGACCTTCGGAATGTTCGCCGGAAACGAAAGGGAGCTGAAAATATGCTTTGACAACAGGTTTATAGGCGTTGTTATCGACAGATTCGGCAAGGAGGTTATTATTCATAAAAGGGACAGCGGCAGCTTTACCGCGAACGTAAAGGTCAATGTCAGCGCGCAGTTTTACGGCTGGCTTTCCGGTCTGGGCAAGGGCGTTAAAATACTCGCGCCGCGCGAGGAGGCGGATAAATACGCGGATTACATAGCGGAAATAGCCGCGCAGTACGCGGATAATAAGTAATTTCGGCGCGTATATTGTGTTAGTATCACATAAATTGGAAAAAACTTCTACTAAATTTAATAAAAATTATATCTCGGACGGTTCAAAATTTGTCCAAAAAATGGTATTATTCGCTTTTTTGTTGACAAATTCAGGATTCGCGGTTATAATGTCCGCAGTACGAAAGTACGAATGTAATTTTGTGCCCGATTTGCTAAATTCGGTATGGAATCGGGTAGAACGGGAATAATCCTAAGGATAATTTTCCCGACAGAAGGAGGTTTTTAACCATGAAACAATTTTCTTACACAATCACAGGAGAACAGGGACTCCACGCAAGAGGCGCGGGCAAGCTCGTAAAGGAAGCGCAGAATTTTATGTCGAATATAACTATTGAATATAATCAGCGAATCGAGAACTTAAAAAGACTGTTCGCGATTACTTGCCTGGGCGTAAAGCAAGGCGATTTCGTCACAATCAAGGCTGAGGGCGACGATGAAACCGAGGCGGTAAAAACCCTGGAAAGCTATTTCAGAGAAAATTTGTAAAAAAAGCAAGGGCTGTTGATACATGTATCAACAGCCTTTGTTTTTTATTTGTTTTTTATTTGTTGCTTTTTATCACAAACACCGTGACGCTTTGCGGCGGGAAGGTGTATTCAAAGGTATTTTCACCGCAATTAAAGGCTTTTGTTTTCGGAGCGACCCTTGTCGGGTTGTCAAAATCATTCATATCGTCCGGACCGTTTCCGGAAAGCTCAATAATTTCCGCGCTTATCTCTTTCACATCTTCAACGCATATTTGCGACGAAACCTCGGCATCGCGCACGTTCACCGCTTTTATGTATATATTGCTTTCGCCGCGGCTTGCCGTGTAGTATAATTCCTCCGTGACGGACTGCTTATCGACGGCTGTGTTCGCCGTTTCGCCGTTTATGTACGCCGTTATTTCTCTGCCGTTTACCTCAAGGCAAAGCCTGTATTCTCTGCCTGTCATTATCGAGAAAATGTTGCGGTCAAGGCACGAGCCTCTGCCGTTTACCTGCGCGTTAATTTCGGTGTCCTGGTTTTGCCAGCCGCCTATAAACCATTGTATGAAATTTTGCTCGTCGGACTTGCCGAAAAGCAGACGGAAGCATTTGTCGCCGGAGCGGCGTCTTGCGGTAAACTCTATTTTGTAATGCTCGGAGGCGATTGCGCAGAGAGCCTTGCTTTCCTCCGCCGAAAGGGAAAACGCGTCAAACGCTTTGACCGTTCCGTTTGCAATGTCGGTTATTGAAATATCATAGAAATCCGCGCAGCATAGGTCGGCTGCAATTTCGACGCCGCCGGAAATTATCGGACTGCCGAGGGTTACGCTGTTATCAAGACCGGTATGAGTTGCCTCAAGCAAGATATTTCCGGTATTGTTCATAAACATTTTCTGCACGTAATAATTCGCGCTGCCGTATACCCTGTGATTGTCAAACCATATCATATCCGGCTGCCAGTCCACATAGTCAACATTCGCGAGCAGCGGCGCGTAGCACGCGAGCGCCACCCTTTGAGCGTTGTTTTCAAGCGATGTCATATACGCTGCCTCGATAAGCGCGTTATAGTATGTGTTGCCCCAGGAGGCGTATTCGCCCAAAAATACCTTCGGACCGTCCGCGGGGTAATTATCATAACGGTGATGATTTGCGAGCATCCATTCGGGCGAGGTGTAATAATGCTCGTCAACTATGTCGGAGCCGTTTTTGCGCGCGTTGCTCCAGCCGCGCTCAAATTCGCCGCCGGCAGGGAACGGACCCGCCGAATTTATAATTTTTATTTCGGGATGCTTTTCTTTTATCTCCTTGTGGAATAGGTCGTATCTGTCCCAAAAGCCCTGTCCCACCTCCTCGTTTCCTATGGCGAGGTATTCAAGATTAAACGGCTCGCTGTGCCCCAAATCGGCTCTGATTTTGCCCCATTTCGTGTCGGCTGAGCCGTTGGCGAACTCGATTAAATCGAGCGCGTCGTCTATCCACTCGCGCAGCTCGTCAAGAGGAGCCGCCTGCTCCATATGCGGATTGTATCCCGCCGGAAGAACCGGCAGCGGCTTAGCTCCGATGTCCTCGCAGAATAGGAAATACTCGTAATATCCCAGTCCGAGCGACTGATTATAGCGCCAGTTGTTTCGCCGCGACGGGCGCTCCGTAATATCGCCTATCGTGTTTTTCCAGCGGTACATGGAATTGCGGTCGTCCGCGTTAAGAGTGCCGTCGTGGATAAGACAGCCTCCCGGGAAACGCATAAATTTAGGAGTGAGGTCGGCGAGCATTTGAGCTATATCCGCCCTCATACCGTTTTTTCTGTTTTTATATGTGTCGGCAGGGAATAGGGATACAAAATCCATGCAGAATTTACAGCTTTCGCGCGACGTTACCGCAAGCACCGCGCTGCTGTCCGTGACAGGCGGTGTAAGCGTTAAGGAGTACCGCGTCCATTCGGCGGAGGTGATGTTTATTTCCTTTGACACAATCGGTCTGCCGTAGGCGTCGTCTATTGAAATGATTACAGAGCAGGGCTTTTCCGACCTCGCATAGCAGGAAAAATAATAGTCCTTGCCCTCGCTTACCGCGATGCCGCCGCTGTAGCCGAGATTTTTAATTCCCGCTCTCTCGCCGGCGTTCGCGATTTCAAGAACGAGATAATTCGGATTTTTTGCGGAGTACGGATTTTTGTTTGATACCGATGCCGAAACCGACGCGCCGCCCCGCTCGATTTTTTTCCAAGCGGTCAGCGCCTGATAGGACGGGTTGTCGATGGGCGAAAACTCAAAGGCTCTGTTTCGTATCATCTCGCCGTAAAGTCCGCCGTCCGCGGCGTGGTTTATATCCTCGAAAAATATTCCGTAAAAATCGTCCATAGACGCTTTTTTGTTTGCGGTTACAGTTATTTTGTTCATTGTCGGGTTCCTTTCTTGTGGTCTTGAAATTATTATAGCATATATGAAGCGAAAAATCATTGATTTTTCAGACTATAATTTTTAATTTTCAGTATAAATCGGGAATGGGAATAATCACACTTTTGAATGAATGACATATTCTATAGCAAGGGATTACCCCAAATTATAGAAAGGAATGATAATAATGGCTGATTGTAACAGAAACTGCGCCGATAACTGCTGCGGAGATTGCCGCTGCGATACAAATTTCCGCGAGGCTGTCTGCATACATACGGATAAAATATATGACAGCTGCAGAGATAAGGACTGTCTTGAAAACATAAGAGTATATCTCACAGCCTGCGGTCAGGAGATTGTGGATAAGGCTATAAATGTGAAATGCACAAAGGCTGAGGTAATATGGGTATTTTCGGATATTGAGGCGGTGCCGTTTAACAGAGGATTTTATTCGGTCGATTTAAAATATTTTTTTCGAGTTACTCTTGCGGTGTTCACGGGCATAGGCAGACCGACGGAGGTTGAGGGTCTTGCCACATTCGATAAAAAGGTTATACTTTTCGGCTCGGAGGGCAACGCGAAGGTGTTCGAGTCGAAGTACAAGGAGGACGCTTTTGACCCGCAGCTTTGGAGAAAGACCAATATGCCGCACGCTGTGGTTGAGGTCGTTGACCCGATTACGCTGGGCGCTAAGCTCGTCGATGTAAGAGATAAGAAATCCTGCTGCTGTGATGACGATTTCGATTTGGCGTCGGTGCCCGAGTCGGTTTGCAGAGTGTTTGACGACGGCTTTGTGCTCGGTAATGAGTCAAAGAATGTGTTTGTGTCATTGGGTATATTCTCGATTATTAAGCTCGAAAGACACGTCCAGCTGCTTATCCCGTCATATGATTTCTGTATCCCCCAAAAAGAATGCGTAGGCGCAACCGATGATACCACAAATAGACCATGGGGGGTTTTGAAAATGGAAGTCTGCGTTTATATACATAAATAGGACGCTGCAAGGACGAAACAGCTTTGTGAAAAATACATTCAATGCCGCATAGCAGAAAAGCCGCCGAAAAATGTGTTGAAAGCGGCTCATAATTCATAAAACACTCATAATTCATAAAACAGACACTTGACTTTTTATTGTAAATTTTATATAATTAACACGTATTAAAATTGTTCCAAGGTGCAAAAAAATTACGAGTAGAGGTGCTTTAAAAATGATTATAAAGCGTGACCGTTATTTAAATAAGCTTATATCAAAAGCCGGAAACGGGCTTGTTAAGGTGATTACCGGTGTCAGAAGATGCGGGAAGTCCTTTCTTTTGTTTAAGATATATCGTGAATGGCTTATCGCAAACGGTGTTTCGAAAAACGATATAATTGAGCTTGCTCTTGATGAGGCGGCAAATGCGAAATACAGAAATCCGCTTGAGCTTGATAAGTTTATTCGTGAAACAGTTTCCTTACGCAATGGGGACGGCTCGCGGAGAATTTATATTTTTTTGGACGAGATACAAAAGGTATCGGAAATTCAAAACCCGTATGTTAATGACAGTAATGCGAAAATCGGTTTTGTTGATGTGCTCTTGGGGTTAATGAAGCTTGACCGCGTTGATATTTATGTAACCGGAAGCAACTCAAAGATGTTATCTTCGGATATTCTTACCGAGTTCAGAGGACGCGGCGATGAAATTCGAGTTAATCCTCTGACGTATGCGGAGTTTTATTCGGCATTTGAATCTGACAAGAGATATGCATGGCGGGAATATTTTACTTATGGCGGTATGCCGCTTGTTATGTCAATGCACAACCATGAGGAAAAAAGTAAATATTTAAACGACTTGTTTTCGAGAACATATTTGTCAGACGTGCTTGAACGAAATAAAATAATCAACGACAAAAGCGTTTTGGAAGACTTGCTCAATATAGTTTCATCATCCGTAGGCTCGCTTACAAATCCAAAGAAGCTGTCGAACACCTTTCAAAGTGTAAATAAAGCGGCTGTAAGCGCAAATACGATAAGCCGCTATCTTGATTTCTTCATTGACGCGTTTATATTAAGCAAGGCTTACCGTTATGACATAAAGGGCAAGAAATATATCGGAACTCCGCTTAAATATTATTTCACCGATGTCGGGCTGCGAAATGCGCGGCTTAATTTTCGTCAGCAAGAAGAAAATCACATAATGGAAAATATTATATATAACGAGCTGAATGTACGCGGATTTGATGTTGATGTCGGAAGTCTTGAATACAGTCGCTTAAATGCCGAAAGGAAAAAGGTGCGTACACGGCTTGAAATTGACTTTGTCGCCAACAAGGCAAGCCAAAGATATTATATCCAATCCGCATTCAGCATATCCGGCGAAGAGAAAAGACACCGGGAAATCAATTCCTTGGTACGGGTTGCGGATTCGTTTAAGAAGATCGTTGTTATCAAGGACAGCATTATTCCGTGGCATGATGAAAACGGTATATTGTATATAGGTATAGAAGATTTTTTGCTTGATGAAAGCGCAATGGACTTGTAGGCAGCTATGTTGACTTAAATAATGGATTCCCAATTTCAAGTGAAATATGACTGCCCAAGGCGCAACAGCCTCTGGCAGTCCTATTTTATCACACCGCCATATTTATAGTAATATCCCTCCTGCCGTTTTCGTCAACCTCGCCTATGACAACGCTGTCGATAAATTCCTGCACTATGGGGACAGTCAGGCGGTCTATTTTTGAATATTTCTTTAGAATGCTTTCCTTGTCCTCTTGCTTCGACATTTGCTCGTCTATTCTGCCTATCTCCTCGTCAATCACGGATATTCGCTTTTCAAATTCCGCCTTTTCCGTGAGGTAGTCGCGCTGTACCTCCTCGTAAATTGAGCGCTCTATTACGCCGTCCATATACTGTTTGAGCAAATTTTTTAAATTCCCGCGGCTGTTTTCGATTTCTCTTTCAAGCTCCGCGCGGTGCTTTTCGCAGTCTTTAAGACGAGTTTCAAGGCGGTTCGCGATAACGACGTTTTCGCTGAGCGTTTCGTGATTCAGGTATTTTTCAAGCGTTTCGTTTATCTTATCCGTAATCAGCTCCTCTAAAACATCAATGCGTATGCGCTTGTGATTGCCGCATTCTCCGGTCGCGCTTGCCCTGTAACACCTGAAGTACGAAATGCCGCCCGACTTGCATTTATACATTTTAGCACCGCATTTGCCGCAGAAAACCTTGCTTGAAAGCGGGTGCTTTGTCCCGTTTTCGCCGCCCGACGATTTGCGGCGCGTCCTGCGGAGTTCCTGCACCTTATCCCATAATTCCGCGTCGATAATCGGCTCGTGCATATTCGGGATTTTAATATAACTTTCCTTTGGCAGATTGCGCTTTTTCTTGGTGCGGAAATTCACAACGGCGCTTTTGTGATTTACAATCGTTCCGATATAGACCTCGTTTGTGATGAACGTCCGCACCATATCGCGCGTCCATTTGCCCAAATTTGCGTGACGCTCATACATACCCGCAACCTTGTACCCCTGCCGCTTTTTGTATTCCGACGGAATAAGACAGCCGCGCGCGTTAAGGCTCTTGGCGATTTCCATATAGGTGCATCCGGCGGCAGTCATTTCAAAAATAGTCCGCACAACTCCCGCCGCCTCCTCGTCAATTATAAGATGATTCTTGTCGGCGGGGTCTTTCTTGTAGCCGTAGGGCGGCATTGAGCCGAAAAACTGACCCTGCCGCGATTTTTCCTCAAAGCTCTTACGGATGTTAGAGGAAAGCAAGTCAAGCTGTTCCTCGTCAAAAATCGCGTGGACGCGGCTGCTGAGCTTCGAGCCTGCCTGTGTCGTGTCGATATTGTCCACAACCGACACAAAGCGAATGCCCTTATCGGGGAAAAGATTGTGAATGTAGTCCTCAATGTACTTGCTGTCGCGCGCGAAACGGCTCTGTGTTTTTACAAGAACGATATTAAAGCATCCCCTTTGAGCGTCGTCTATCATCCTGTGAAATTCGGGACGCGAGCGGTCGCTGCCCGCCCGGTCCTCGTCAATATACCGGTCGTAAATTTGCCAGCCGTTGTCCCTCGCGTATGTGTCCAAAATCATACGCTGATTTTGTATGCTCTCGCTTTCCTCGCCGATTTTGTCGCGATCCTCCTTGCTCAGACGTATGTAAATCGCGGCTATGTCCATATGATTACCTCCTTAAAGGGGAGCCGCGAAGCTCCCCTAAATTTCATCTGTATGTGGTGTTGACCGCAGTATTGATAACCGAGGCAAGCCTCTTGCTGACCGCATACCGCCGCTCGGATTCCGCGCGTGCCTTGTAATTGATTTTAACGTTAAAATCCGGATTTTGCTTTTTCATAAATATCACCTTCCTTGTTAGATTATATGCAATTAGATAGTGTATGAATGAATATTTGCAGTTTACAGTTTTGTTAAAGCAAAATGTCCGTTTCGAATGTACGGTTTATCCGGTTACAAAAAACACGTTCGATTTCGGGAAATGAAATCAAACGTGTTGTTTTTTTATGAATGCGGAATGTAATAATTGCAATATATTTACACCGTCACGAGCTTTAGCAGCTCATCGTAGTCATTTACAACTTTATAAACCACGCTGTCTGAGCTTATCGCTTTAAAATGCTCTTTAGCACAGTGGATTTTGGCTTTTTCCACCTCGCGCAGCTGCATACTGCTCATTGAGCCCTTTGTTTCCGCAATGAAATATATATGCTTAACCGTGCCCTCTTTAAACGCTATTGCCCAGTCGGGGTTATAGTGTCCCACGGGCGTGGATATATAAAATCCGTCCGGCAGCTTTACGTATACGGAAACGGCTTCGTTTGTGTCAAGCTCCGCCGCAAACCTGCGCTCATTCGTGGAATCATAGACAATATGGTCATACAAATGCCGCTTTGCTTTCATCGCGTTAATGCCGAGCTTTCCCTTGATTGTCGGGTCGGTAAATACAGCCGTATCATAGCGGTCGTCAAGCATATCATATGTTATATGCTCAATTATCGCGGTAGCCTTTTCATCGTTTATAAGCGCGGCGGTTTTAATAATAAACTCCTCCGGATTGTCCTTGAATTGATTGAACACAAGCTTTTCAATTCCGGTGAGTATCGCGATTACCGCCTTGCGCGTAAGTCCCGTTTCCTCCACGAGCTTACCTATCAAATCGTATTTAACGCTTCGATTTACGCTTATCTTTGTATCGGAGCCGAATGTTTCGGAGGACTGTTTTTCAAACGCCTCGCCGCTCATAAGCTCCTCGCGCGACTTAATCTCTTCCATCTGTCCGCTTTCAACCTTAAAGAATATCTTTGACACTCTCAGCTTTCTGTTCAGCTCGTCAATGGATTTTCGTACAAGCTCGTCCGTGTCAAAATCGACAATGTAATACGATTTTGCATTTATCTTATTCCATAATGCCTTAAACTGCGGCATAGCGAGCTTATCGGGGTCAACCTTTAACTCGACGTTATTGCTCCTTGCGTTATCAGGCTGCATTGCGCGGCTGCTGTAAACGGAATCGACAATATCCATAACCGCCGCGGCACTGTCTGCGACTTCCTCCGCAACCTTAATCTCGTTATTCGCCTTATCCTCGTAATATTTATCGGTCAGCGCGCCTTTCTTATCGACATAGCCGTTTACAACCATATCGAAATAAATAGACTGCGCCGTGTCCTTGTCGATAATCTGCTCATTGCCGTCGTTATCGGTAATGGATTTCCCTACAAACAGCTCCGCCGTAACCGCGCGCGGACGGTCGGCAACCGCGTCGGCAATCTCCGACTGCAAGCCCTTTGCAAAGCTGTCGCCGTCCTGGTTTACGCAAAGGCGCAGTCCGCGTCCGACCTCCTGACGCTTGCGGACATCGCTTCCGCTTTGCTTTAGGGTGCAAATTTGGAATACGTTCGGATTATCCCAACCCTCACGCAGTGCGGAATGCGAGAATATAAAGCGGACAGGTGAACGCTTCGGGTCGCGGTCTAAGAGAAGCTCCTTGTTTTTCATAATCAAATCGTATGCGTCAATATCATCCGACGTGCGCTCTTTCTTATCGCCGAGCTTACTGTTTGTCATACGTCCCTTTTTGTCAATCGAGAAATATCCCGCGTGAGTATTCTCCGCGGTTATCGCGCCAAGGTACTTGAGATAATCCTCCTCGCCGATACCAATCTGCAAATTGGATATAATATCGTTATATTCCTCCTCGAACATATCCGCGAAAATACCGTTTTTCGGCTGTCCCGCCTCATCGTATTGTTTATAGTGCGCAACCTCGTCTATAAAGAACAGCGACAGCACCTTAATTCCCTTATAAAAGAGCTGTCTTTCACGCTCAATATGCGAAAGTATCGTTTCGCGAATTTGCAGCCGTCTTAACTGCTCCTCGCTGACCTCGCCTACAACGTCGCCGGCGTAGAGTTTAATTCCGTTCAAAAACTCTATCGAATCATCGCGTCCGTCAATCATTTTCACAACAAAATTATTGCGGTATTCCTCCATACCGTTGGAATTATCGTATAAGTTATATCCGATACCGACGGTCTTTGTAACCTTGCGTATGCCGGATTTGCCCTTGTAGTCGAATTGTATCGTCGCGGTCGGGTCTGCCTTGGACAGGTTGATGCTTTGCAGATATACATAGCTTTCGGTCGCGGTGCTGCCGGATTCGGTAATGCCCTTGACGGCAATTTTCTTTACCAAATGCTTATTATACGCATCCATCGCGTCAAGGCGGTACACCATATTGTAAATACTGTCCTTTTTATGCGTAGCGGAATAGCGCAAGGTCAGAAGCGGGTTAAATTCCTTCAAGCGTTCCTTTGTCTGCTTACCCTCGACGCTTTGCGGCTCGTCGATAATAAGTATCGGATTTGTTTTCGCAATAATATCTATCGGACGGCGCGAGCGGAACTCGTCAAGCTCCATATAAATGCGCCGCGCGTCCTTTCCGCGCGCGTTAAATGCCTGGGAATTGATTATCATAACATTTATCGAGCTGTCGGACGCGAAGCGGTCAATCTCGGTAAGCTGCGCGGAGTTATATATAAAATACCTGATTTTCTTTCCGTACTGCTCCGCGAAATGCTCCTGTGTCACCTCAAAGGATTTATACACGCCCTCGCGAATAGCGACGCTCGGCACAACGACAATAAATTTGCTCCACCCGTAACGCTTGTTAAGCTCATACATAGTTTTGATATATGTATACGTTTTGCCGACACCGGTTTCCATTTCTATTGTCAGATTATATTTCCCCTCTAATTTTTCCGACGGCGCAATGGCGTTATCGCGCTGTATCTTTTGCAAATGCTCCAAAATAATGCGGTCGGAAATTTCCGGCACTATCTTATGGTTGCTCCAACCGGTGAAATCCTCTCCCTCCGTCAGTGAGGTCTGAAAAGTACCGCGTCCTCTGTCCATCATATACGACGGCGTTAAATACGGCTGCCCCGCAAACACGTCAACTACCGCTTTTGCCGCATCCGCCTGGAATTTTTGATTTTTAAATTGAAGCTTCACGTGTATCGTCCTCCGTTAAATGCTCATCCGCTGCATTTTCCTGTTCCTCAATAAATCTGTCAAAGTCGCTTTCATATAGCCTATCCTGCACAACCCTGTATTTTTCAAACTCACTCAAGGCGTGCAGCTTTGCGATTTCTGCCGACACTTTTCCGGCATCCTTTAACAAACCGTATTCAAACATCTCAATAAAACTGTTCAGACGTTTTTCCCAATCCTCCATAGTGAGAGGAATATGACGCAATGTCATATTCTCCGCAAAATCAAGATATGCGGTGACCATTCTGTTAAGCTGTTCCAACTCAACCTCTGAAAGATAATTCTTTGCGACGGTAACATCAGACTTTTTTATCTTTCCGTATGGAGCGTCAGCCCAAGATGTAAGTCCCATATGAGGCTTTTCGTAATTTGCTCTTTCAACAATAACCTCCGCCGCGGTATGTCCGTGTACGGCATAGTGCATTTTATTTTGCACAGTTGCATAAAAACGTTTTGTAGACGACGCGTCCTTGTCATAATCGACAGCGGTGGCATACAAATCGGTTATTTTTTGATAAAACATTCTTTCGCTCGACCGTATTTCTCTTATACGTTCAAGCTGCTCGTCAAAATATTTCTGCGTCAAATACGCGCCGCGCTTAAGACGCTCATCGTCCATAACCCAGCCCTTAATTGTGTAGTCCTTGACTATTAAATTTGCCCATTTTCTGAACTGTACCGCACGCTCGTTATTCACCTTGAACCCTACTGCAATAATCATTTGCAAGCTGTAGTGTTTGGTATTTCGCGCCACCTGCCTATTGCCCTCTGTTTGAACTATCCGGAAATTCCGGATAGTTGCATCCTCGGTCAACTCATTATCTTCATATATTTTTTTTATATGTTCGCTAATCGTGCGCACATCCACATCATAAAGCACTGCCATCATTTTTTGTGTCAGCCAAATATTTTCGTCCTCATACCGCATTTCAACGCTGTCGCCGCTGTCGCCGGTGGACGCTGTAAATATCAAATACTCCGCCGCAGACGAGCGCAGCTCATCTTTCTTTTTCGCCATTAGTACATCTCCTTTATTCATTGTAAATTGTACATTCTAAATCACCTTAACCCGTGTATCCGGCGCTATCAGCTTAAACCTCTCCCACATATTTATCTTTTCGGGTGCGCTTGGGAAGCTGCTGTCACGGAATACGGCGCGCAGGGGTTCGCGTTTGGCTATTTCCATTATTACGCTTTCGGGGATATTCTCGTCAAAGCACGCGATAAGGTCGCCGTCGTTGTAGGTGTGGACTGTGCAATTTTCTATTTTCTCGCTCTTGTACGGCATATCAAGCGGCAACCCCCATTCCAAAAGGCAGCCGAAAAGCAAGTCCATATCCGTGCGGTCGGGCTTGATGTTCGATTCCATCTGTTCAAGCATATCCTGATTATACTCGTCCGCACTGAAATATACGTCCTCCATATTACTGTCGGCAAGCTTGAATACGCGAAAACCCGTGTCCAACTCATCCGCCGCTTTTGCGCTCTTTTTACTTGCCGCAATGTCCTCAATGGAAATTTGGTCGGACTTTGCTGTATTGTCCGTTTCGAGCGGCATCATTTCATCCTTTATTTTCTTTCCTGCCCGCCGTATACGCTCTTTGCCTATCTCGCAAATATTCTTGTATCCCGCCTTGTACGCCTCGGATTTCTCATCGCAAGGCTCAGGCAGCTGCACCATAATAAACTTGCGCCGTCCGCCGCCGTTGGGGGCGGATGTACTCCCCCCCCCCCGCAAATTCTTCGGCGTTAAGCTGCATTACCGCGTGTGCGGTTGTGGCAGAGCCGGAGAAAAAGTCGAGGATAATGGAATCTTCAAAAGTACAAGATTTTACAAGGTTATGAATAAGTAATGTAGGCTTCGTATAATCAAAATATTTATTGCCCAATATTTCTTTTTGCTCTTTTTCACTATCTTGATTATCTCCCCAATCAAGCAACAAATCCGTAATTGATTTTTCCTTATTGGATTCATCTGCACTCACATATCTTCTCAATCCTTTAGCAGCTGTTATATAAAGCAATTTATTATCTGCAAATTCATCAATTTTATCTTGTGTGTTCAAGAATTTTGCTTTTACAGTTACCGGATATACTGTGTGATAATTTTCAACAATTACATCATCCAAATATTCAACTGTCATAGTTTTTACAGTATATCTACCTTTAGGTATTACACCATTTTCAAGTCCCTTCACCTCAACTCCTGCCTTAAATACTCTTGTTGATTCGTGATTAGAAATATTTATTACTTTCTTAGTAGCATCGCTGATTGATTCTACAGAAAGTTTACCTAATTTTTCACTGTTCTTAGCAAATATAAGTACATACTCCATTACAGGTGCAATATGTCTTGACAAAAATGATGGTTGTTTTTTTCTTTTCCATTTCAATGCATTTACATAATTTTCATCACCAAAAATTTCTTTACCAATTTTCGTGAGATTTTCCACTTCATTATCATCAATGCTGATAAAAATAACCCCGTCGTCGCTCAGTAAATTCCGCGCCAAAAGCAGCCGCGGGTAAATCATACTGCACCAATCGGAGTGGAAGCGTCCGTTTGTGTCGGTGTTCTTGAAAAGGCGGTTGTCGTCCTCGTCGAACATTCCTATTTGCTCGTTTTCCTCCTCCTGCGAGTGCTTAAATGTGTCGTCGTAGATAAAGTCATTTCCTGTGTTATAAGGCGGGTCTATGTATATCATTTTAACCTTGCCGAGGTAGCTTTCCTGCAAGAGCTTTAAAACCTCCAGGTTGTCGCCCTCGATATAGAGATTTTCGGTGTTGTCCCAATCGACGCTTTCCTCCTTGCACGGACGCAGGGTCTTGCGCGTCGGCTTGCTCGCCTCCGCCATAGCCGCCTTTTTGCCGACCCAGGTAAACTCATACGCTTCGTTCCCCTCGGCAATGTCACCCGAAAGCATTTGCTTTAAGGTATCAAAATTAACGGCGCGGCGAACTCCGCCATTCCCGTCCGCCGTCTCCGTAACGCAGTTAGGGAACAGTGCCGCAATCTTGTCAATATTTCGCTCCGCAAGAGCCGGTGTTTCAAATTTCATTTTGTCCATTTTTACTCCTCCTTAATTGTGTCACCGGTGGTGACACTTTTTCTTTAATTATTTGACCCCTCAGTCCACCGAAGGCGGACAGCTCCCCTCTTACAACGCTAACGCGTTGACGTGGG
>JAJQAT010000201.1:0-5243 GCA_021203665.1 Bacillota bacterium | reverse complement strand
CCGAAGGCGGACAGCTCCCCTCTTACAACGCTAACGCGTTGACGTGGGGCGCAAAACTTTCCTCTATGTGTCAGTGAAAGGCACATATTTTACCTCCCCACGTCGGCAAAGCCGTAAGAGGGGAGGGGGACCGCCCGCCGTAGGCGGGTGGTGGTGGGGTCTTCCCCGCGTTGCGCCCGTTTCAATTCGCTCCACAGTGTGGAGCATTTTGATTGTTGCCGCTCATTAAAAGCTGACAATACACCGTTTCAATTCGGAACACACTGTGTTCCGAATTGACGCGTAGCTCTAAATCCTTAACTTTCAAGCTCCGCTTTGAGTTTTTTCAGCTCCGCATTCATTTTCATCTGTTTATTTAATTGCTTTTCGCGTCTCATTTTCGTTTGCAATGCCGCTATTTGCTTTTCGAGCTGCGCTTTTCTCTCGCTTCTTTGAACCGTCTCCTGTAAGGTTTCTTCCTCGTTATCCGATTGCAGCGCGCCGCCCGCAAGCTGTCTTACGAAGCTTTCATATACATCGTCCGTTGTAAACCCGTCCGCGCTGATGGGCAGCTCGTCCTCGCTCATCCAATCTGTGTGGTAGTATTTGCTGACCTTAAACGCGTTCGCACCCGCCGAGTTTTCCTTATAGCCTATCCACGCCCGGTAACGGTCGTCATACCCGAAAGGTCGTTCATTTCATCAAGGGAACCGGCTCCGCTTTTCTCAAACTCGTCAATAATGCTTGCCGTTTCTTTCATATAATCGTAAATGCGGCGCACCGTCAGCAAAAATGAATGGACGGAGCTTTCCATACGTTTAAGCAGGTTTGTACTCATAAGGCGCTGAATGCCTATTTCTCGTCCTTTACGGAATTTTTCGGTTTCGTCCTCATCCAAATATTTGCGGAGCTTGCTGGCGTGGATGTATATAGTCGGAGTGTATATTGTAAGCTTCAACGATGAAAGCTGCTCGTACACCTCCTTGTAATTTATCGCCTTTGGAAGGTCGGTAAGCTTCGGACGCAGAGAAATCGGTTTGTTTCTTTTCGGGAATGTCCCGATGTCCGTTGTGTCGTAATAGGTCTGTATATGCTTTCTCGAACGCGCTATGGTTACGCTGTCCAACACCTCAAAGAAATCAAAGTCCAACTTTGAAAACAAATTCTGCGTCGTCCGCTCTCTTTCCGGCAGGTTACACCACGCATTATATACACCCTGCGCTCTGCGGAAGATTGTATCTATGCCGGATTTTGTTTTAAGCTTGTCGTTTAATTCATCCGGATTGTCGCCATACGCAAGTGCGAGCTGATTTTTCAAATCATTAAATCGGTTATTTACCGGTGTTGCGGAAAGCATTAAAACCTTTGTCTTTACTCCGGAATTGATTATATGGTTTTTAAGAAACATATAACGGTTCTCTTTTTCACCGCCGTGAGTATTCGTGCCGTTTCCGTTTCTGAAATTATGGCTTTCATCTATCACAACCAAATCATAATTTCCCCAACTTACGCGGTCAATATCATAGCCGGACACAGTTTTTCCGCTATGTCTTGATAAATCCGTATGATACGCAACATCGTAATTAAATCTATCCTCGGCAAGCGGATTGTTAAGCAGATTGCCGCGGTATGTCATCCAGTTTTCGGAAAGCTTT
Organism: Bacillota bacterium; assembly: GCA_021203665.1. GTDB lineage: Bacteria > Bacillota > Clostridia > UBA1381 > UBA1381 > Hominilimicola. Next base: position 3,609 of record JAJQAT010000201.1, on the reverse strand, counting down.
TTGGGACACAGCACAAGCACTTTCATATTACGCCCCTCGTAATATTTTATAACCGCCAACGCAGTGTAGGTTTTACCGAGACCGACACTGTCCGCAAGGATACAGCCGTTGTATTGCTCAAGCTTATTTATAATCGCCGTTGCCGCATCCCTTTGAAAATTGTAAAGCTTATTCCAAATTACGCTGTTCTTAAATCCGGTTGCCTCTTTCGGCAAAACATCCTCGGATATGTCCTCTAAGAATTCATTGAATATATTGTAAAGCGTCATAAAATAAATGAACTCCGGCGAATTTTCTTTATAAACCGTGGAAATCATCTCTATGACATCTTTCGTAACATCGGCGAATCGTTCCTTGTCATTCCACAGGTTGTCAAACATCCGCAAAAATATAGTACTTTCCGGACTTTCGAAGCGTGTAACAAAATTTGTTACGTTATTTCCACGTTCACAACCGAGATCAACCGTTGTAAAGGAATTCAGCGGTAAATAGTTATATGTCTCATCAGTATTATCAACCACCAAAAAGTTATTCATACCGCCTTGAACCGTATTTGACTTAAAACGCACCTTTTTGCGTATCCACTCGGCACACTCCATCGCAACCGCTTTTTGCTTCATTTCATTGCGAAGGCGCACTTCAAATTCCGTACCGTACAAGCTTGTTTCGCGTTTAAGACGCGGGATATAAAACTCCTTACGCTCCTTTTGCGTTTTCTCCGCAACAAAGGTAGGCGAGGTAAATATAAAACGAAGCTCTTCACAAGCCTCCAACCGGTTCTTTAATTCCTTATACGCGTATATGGAAAAGCAAGCCGCGGCAATAGATACGCGGCTGCCTTTCGCTATATTTTTTTCAAGGTCATCTTTTACAATTCTTGTTCTGTTATCAAAAATTTCCACCTTAAACCCTCGCATTCATTTTATACGTTTATCGACAAATATTCGTGTTTGCTCGGATGCTATACTTCTTTTGTCGGATTTGTTCATATCTCACAAAATCTCTATTATACTATACCATAAATCCCGACAATTTTCAATATATTTCAACGGCTTTTCTGAGACGGCGCGGTGAAGTGTTGGGAACATAAAAAATGCAGTCGGGTATAAATCTCGACTGCATTTTTTGTTTGGAATATAACGATAGCACCGGTTACTTACGCTATTCACCCGAAACTAATTGAACCTGTATTCTTTTTTTAATCCTTCACAAATTTCATATGCTACCGGGCAAACCTCAATATGTTCAAGAAACGACATCAAGCTATGCAGACGCTCCGGCTGATTGGTGTACGGATAATCCTTGCAGTCCTGCGGTTTGCATTCGCCGAGCAGGCACTCTCCGTCCTCCCGTAAAAAATCGCACGGCTTGTTCTTTGAAATATACCCGATTTCATATTCATCGCGCTTTAAATATGTATCAATAAATTTTTCCGCCGATATGCCTAAGTAAGACGCGCCTTTTTCTATATCACTTTTCGACAGCTCCGCGTGATACATTTTGCAGCAATTCCTACAGCTGCCGCAATCGTAATTTTTAAATAATTCATTATGCAGTCTTAAAAACTGCTCGTCCAATTCTTTTTCCTTGGCATGGGTTTTCAAAAATCTTCTGAATTTTTCATTTTGATATTCCATTTCCGCTGCCGCTTGCTTAACTTGGTTTGGTTTTATCATTTTTTATTCTCCGTTGCTACTTAATATTTTTCGATATAGTTTGAATACTCGGATGTTTAGGCTTAATACGTTTTTAACCGCAAGAAAGCTCACGGTATTTATACCTATGTCAATTTCTTTCGTATGTGTCGATTTTTTAATAAACCTTTCCGTATCCGGTTTCCGTTTATTAGTCAATGATATTATATCGCCATTGCGCAGGAAAAGCAAGCGAATCTTTGAATTTGCCAAATTACAAGCCTATTATACCAATTTTGTTGGTAAAAAAGTTGCTTTATTTTCAGCGTGTTGTCATTCTGCCATATTTTTGCTCCAAAAGTTTGAAAAAAAAGAGCTCAAATCATTTTTGATTCAAGCTCTTCTTTGTCCGCAACCGCATCGGCATCGGCTTGACGGCAATATCCCGCCGATAAAACGTGCTCATCTCTGCAATAGATGTATACTAAATAAGGAACATTGGTATTTTAGAAACAATTAACTAATTTTTCGGCTAATTTTGCCTAATATTCGCTATTGAACGTATCAAAATCTCCAAACGCTCCCGATACGTAATTATAGATTTCTACAGCGTTTTTTAACATTTCCAAATCATCACCGCTTAATTTATAACTGATAGGCACAGCTACGTCATCAGATATATCCCGCGCTGTAATATCAAATGTTATTTCATCGTCATTTAACATAGCGGTCAAGGTTTTAATATTTTCTCCCTCGATTTGGTAATTGAATTTGGATAAATAATAGCTGCGTTCAAATTCGCTGTCTCCTAACCCCACCTCGTCTGATATTGAAAAGCTTCCCGAAGCGGAGCTGGCAGTCAGCTTATCTGCCGTTAAATTATATCTGTCAGAATAATAGCTTCTATCATCTAATTCCATAAATAATCTAACAGATTTCACTTTATAGACTCCATCGGTAAAACACGTAATATACACCTCGGGGTACATTACAAATGTCCTGTCCGAATCAAGTCTTAACGTTGAAAAATTTTTGCCGGATACGCCGACAGCCGAATCACTGTCATAAATCACATATTCTTTACAGCTGAAGCTTTCGAATCCGTTTTTTCTCAAATACGGTTTTATAAAATTTACCACACTCTCATTGTCTTCAAATGTTTTAACCTGCACATTTACAGTCTTTTCAGCAAGATTTCCCGAGCTGTCCGTTGCTTCATATGCAACCGTATAATTGCCCGTTTTCCATGTGTCCACCGAATTTTCTTTTACAGATACAGCGACATTCTCCCCGGAATTATCGGTACATACGATATGTTCATTCGGATCAAAGGAAGCTCCTAAATTAAGTGTTAAATCATCGCATTCCAATACAGGCGGCTGTGTATCCGTTACTTGAAAAGAAAAGCTCTTTTTCGCTTTTTCATCCCCGTCCGAAATAACAAAGTTTGCGGAAACGCTGCCGATTTTTGATGTATCAACAGTGTTTTCGCTTGCAAGCTCTATAGTTATACCTTTCTTACAATTAAACGCCTGTTCAATATCAAATTCTTCGCCAACCTCCAATATTTCATCAACCTGCTTTACTTTATTGCTCAATTCTCCGCATCCTGCTAAAATAATTGACATAAATATTGCAAGTGCAGATATGTATATGTATTTTTTCATATGTGTCTTCCTTTCTTACGCAGCCGCTCGTTTCCGCATACTGCGCTGTTATTTATTTCGCATTTTTTATACGGCTTTGCATGCTGTCCAGCTCATCCAAGTCTTTCTTAAGATTATCATAATCGCGCGAGGCCTTCTTGTATGATTCCTGCGCTTCTCTTGAGGCTTCCTTCGCTCTTTCCAGCTCCTCCTCCGGAGATGAGCCGCACGAGCATACGGATACGCACAAAACGATAGCCGCTATTATGGATAAAACTTTTTTCATATTATTCCCTCCCTTCTGTTTTCGTATATAAATAAATACATTC
>JAJQAT010000051.1 GCA_021203665.1 Bacillota bacterium | reverse complement strand
AAATCTCTTTAATATCGTCAAGGTCTTGAGCAAAATATATCCTTGCCAAGCTCGATACAAGACTAATCTCGGGATATTTAGAAACATCAATATCAGGTGAACTGTCGCTCAAACCGAACAAATACCCCAACTCGTTACCCTCTTCCGGCAAAACCAATTCGGTAGTATGTATATCAACCGCGATTGCGGGAATGTTTATAACGCAAAGTGAAAATATCAAAAGCGCAGAAATAATCTTTCTTAACATAAAAGTCCCTCTCTTTCCATGGAAACAATATCTTGTACCCAAATTTTCATTACACCCGTATTATACCACAAAATGGCGATTTTTTCAAGTGTAAACGCACCGTAACATTAATGTTCTACCTATTGTACGAAATTTACATGGATGCATAGATGGAATTGCACAAAAAATGTTGTGTTGACAAAATATCACTAAAGTGATATAATGTGTATATAGAAGGTGATTATATGAAAAAGATTATATGGCATGGTTCATCTGTAATAATAGAAGAACCGATTTTTGGGTATGGTAAAGAAAATAACGATTATGGTTTAGGTTTCTATTGCACTGAGAGTGAAGAATTGGCTAAAGAATGGGCATGTCAAAGACCGGCAATGAATGGATATGCAAATTGTTATGAACTCAATATGCAGGATTTGTCCGTGCTTAACTTATTAGACAGTGAATTTTCCACATTAAATTGGCTTGCGCTCCTTACAAGCAATCGTGAATTTAACGTGTCGGCAGCTGTTGCCAAACAAGGCAGGGAATATATACTCAATAATTTCTTGCCTGATATTAGTGATTATGACATAATTATAGGTTATCGGGCGGATGATTCTTATTTTTCTTTTGTAAGAGCATTTGTAAATAACTTAATATCGCTTGAACAATTATCGAGAGCAATGAAGCTTGGAAAGCTTGGCGAACAAATAGTATTAAAAACCGAAAAAGCATTTGCCTCGTTAAAATTCAAAAAATACGAGATTGCTGACAGCGGAGAATATTATGCTAAAAGAAAGAAACGCAATGATGCCGCGAATAAAGAATTCAGAAAACAACAGGAAATAGACGATATTACCGGAATTTTCATGCGAGATATAATTATGGAAAGGGTTGATATGAATGACATACGCTTACGATGAGATGTATTTAGAGACTGCGATGAATAATCTTGGCGACACAATGGAATATGTGTCAGACAATCTTCGCATGAGTAAAGACGAATTTATGAGTCTTTTTATAGCATCCGGTATAGCAGAGGACTTTGGTAATGGGAATCCTGCGTATATTATGGGTATGTCCGGAGCGGAGCTTGCAAATGCGGTTTTAAAAAGCGCGGGTATTAAAAGAAAAATATTACCGGTTTATAGCAGTATATATAAAGCGGCGGATTATTGGTGCGGATGGATACTTGCATATTATCAATGGAGATCCAAAAGACCGTTTCAAAATATAATGCGGTATATATCTATGAAGGATATAGAATTAATGTATGCTATATATCATGAAGCGCCTGAAGAGAAATTTTATGATACCGTTGAACAAATGATAAAAGAAACAAAGGAACCCACAAGATTACAAGTAATGCGTAAGCAATACGGAATTACGCAAAAAGAGCTTGCAAACAAATCAGGAGTAACACTGCGTTCCATACAAATGTATGAACAACGCAACAAGGACATAAATAAGGCAAGCCTTGCAACGGTAATAAGTCTTGCAAAAACATTGGGTTGCAAAATCGAGGACCTGATAGAATATTAGTCATGTGAACCTTACATTTCGATGCATTTTCTGTGCATCAATAACATTATTCATCGGAAAAAATGTAGACAATCACAAATTATCGTTGCAATTTTTGTGAATTTGTGATATAATACTTGTGATGAAATGAATGAGAGGCGAGAAAAATGTATCGAACAGCTATTGAAAAATTATTTAAATGGAAAGAGAGCAAACGGCGCAAACCGCTGATTATTGAAGGCGCGAGACAAGTGGGAAAGACTTGGTTAATGAAAGAGTTTGGCAAAAAAGCGTATAAAGATACTGTATATATTAATTTCGATTCAAATTCCGGAATGACAGAGCTTTTTTCTTATGATTTGGACACAAAACGCTTAATTATGGGTTTAGAGCTTTACGCAGACAAAAAAATCGATCCGAACAATACATTACTTATTTTCGATGAAATTCAGGAAGTACCAAAAGCGCTTGCGTCTTTAAAATACTTCTACGAAACCGCGCCGGAGTATCATATTATTTGTGCCGGTTCCATGCTTGGAATCGCGCTGCATGAAGGCACATCTTTTCCTGTCGGCAAAGTGGATTTTTTGAAGTTGTACCCACTGACCTTTAAAGAATTTTTAATGGCAACAGGGCAAGAACGTTTTTCGGAATTACTTGATAAACAAGATTTTCAAATGATAACGAGTTTCAAACAAGTATATATAGACGCGCTAAAGCAGTATTATTTTGTCGGGGGGATGCCGGAAGCGGTGCAAAGCTTTTCGGAAGATAAAAATTTTAATGAGGTGCGTAATATTCAAAGGCGTATTCTTAACGCCTATGAACAGGACTTTTCAAAGCACGCGCCGAATAATGTTGTTCCGAAAATTCGAATGATTTGGAACAGTATACCGTCTCAACTCGCAAAAGAAAACAAGAAGTTTATATATGGTCTTGTTCGTGAGGGCGGACGCGCAAAAGATTATGAGGTGGCTATTATGTGGCTTGCCGATTGCGGACTTGTTCATAAGATTGGCCGTGTTAATGCGCCGGGGATACCCTTAAAGGCTTATGAGGATTTAAAGGCTTTTAAACTGTTTGCTCTTGATGTAGGGCTTCTTGGCTGTATGACAGGAATTCATCAGAGCGTATTACTTCAAGGGAATAAGCTTTTTACAGAGTTTAAAGGAGCGCTTACAGAACAGTACGTCTGTCAGCAGCTAAAAACCATAGAGGATTTGGGAGTATATTATTACACCAATGACAAAGGCTCTTGTGAAATAGATTTTGTAATTGATACAGGAGTCCAAATTATTCCTGTAGAAGTAAAAGCGGAAGTAAATTTAAGAGCGAAA
>JAJQAT010000202.1 GCA_021203665.1 Bacillota bacterium | reverse complement strand
TTGCTCCACACTCCTCTCAAAGAAGTGTCGGGATGAAAAAGCTGCCCTTTTCCGACAGACAGTATATCATAAAAGCATATACGTTGTCAATTTATATGGGAATTTGTAAAGTAATCGTAAACTCGCGCCCGCAGGTTGAATCGGCGTATCAAAAAAGAGGCTGCCGAGCAGCCTCTTAAATTTTTTATCTCTTCAAAAGAACATCCTTTTCATATTGACGAACCTCGTCAAGCCATGAAAGACCGACACCCTTATTGGTTTTATCGCAATAATAATCCCAAACAAGCGCGAACGGAGCGGCTTTAAATTCCTGCGTGATAGCAAGTCTGCCGGAAACATCTCCGTCAGCCTCAACCTTTTTCATCATTTCGTTCGGCTGAAGCAGCGCGTAAAGCATAGCCTTTCTTGTGTTTCTCATACCTGTTACCCATGCGACGATTCTGTTTATCGACGCGTCAAAGAAGTCGGTCGCGATGTATGTATCCTGAAGCTTGCCGAGACGAACAAGCTCTTCCATAATAGCCTTTGTTTCGTCGTCAAAAGCAACAACGTGGTCGCTGTCCCATCTTACCGGACGCGATACGTGCAGAAGAACATGGTCGGAGAACGTGTAAACCGCGCCGAGCTTAGCCGATACAACCTCTGTCGGGTGATAGTGACCCGTGTCAAGCGTCATAATGATATGGTCGCTGTTAGCCTTCATAACGTATCCCATGCAGAATTCGTGCGAGCCGGCTGTGAAGCTTTCCGCGCCGATGCCGAATACCTTTGACTCGATACCGTCCATAACGCCCTCAACGTCCTTTGTAGCCTCAAAAATCTCATCATATGACTTCTTCAGCTGCAATCTCGGTGTAAGAGTGTCAACCGGAAATTCCTTGTCGCCGTCGGGAGTCCAGTGATTGATAACGCAAACCTTGCCTGTCTTCTTATAGAAGTATTCGCCTATCTGACGGCATTTGATACCATGCTCAACCCAGAACTTTCTTATATCCTCATCAGCCGAGGAAAGAGTAGCCTTTTCCGATTTCGGGTGTGAGAAATATGTGGGGTTGAAGTCAAGACCGATGCCCTTTTCAACAGCCCAGTTTGCCCAGTTTTCAAAATGCTCGGGACCTATTTCGTTTCTGTCAACAAAGGTGTCCGCCTCCTGATAGTTGGCATGAACGTTTACCTTCAGCTCGCCGGGGATATACGCCATAGCCTTTTCAATATCGGCTCTGAGCTCCTCGGGAGTGGTTGCCTTGCCGGGATAGTTGCCGGTTGTTTGGATACCGCCCGTAAGACCGCCGTCCTTTTTCTCGAAGCCTATAACGTCGTCGCCCTGCCAGCAGTGCATTGAAATAGGAGTCTTATCACAGATTTCAATCATCTTGTCTACGTCAATTCCGTATTGAGCGTAGTATTCCTTGGCTAATTCATAGCCCTTTTTTACATCGTACATTGGATTGATCCGCCTTTCTTGTTAATTTATATAAATTTGATAATAATATTATATATTATTTTGTTCTCTTTTGCAATAGTCAAATTCAAAAAATATCAATATTAATTAAAATTTGTATTCCGCCGCGGCGCAAAAAAGAGCTGTCCGAAAACAGCTCTGAACAGCTTTTAATATCGAGCCTTTTCCTTATTATGCTCGATTTTATCCGCGCTGACCGACGGACCCTCATGCCTTGTCGGCTCCCATTTGACGTTTTTGAATATCGCGACAATGGAAATCGGCGCGTATGTAAATTGGAAAATAGGGAACGAGAAAAGATATTTTATTTTTTTCCACGTGCTGGTATGTATCCGCTTATTTTCCGAAAGCAGTGTGATAAGTCCCATAAAGAACAGCGTAAAATACGCCCCCATGATCCATTGTCCGAGCGTTATAACGATATGCGTCCAATCCTCGCCGCCGCGAATACCCAATACAAGCGCCGCCGCGTTCGCAATCACAATAAGCAGGGTTATAAAAATCGCGGGCAGTATTGTTATCGACATATCATAGCAGGTCTTTCTGTTCTTTTTAAATACGGATCCCATAAGCTTAAGCCCGTATTTTTTAAACACCTGCAAAAAGCCGCGCGCCCAGCGGAGACGCTGTGTCCAAGACTGCTTAAAGGTCTGCGGCTGCTCGTCGTAAAATATAGCGTCGCTGCAATACGCGATTTTTTCGCCCTTGATGGAGTTCGCGATTGAAAACTCAATATCCTCCGTGAGGAGAAAATATTTCCAGCCGCCCATTTCCTTTATAATGTCCTTAGGAACGAGAAATCCGGTTCCCGATATGGCGCAGCCGGAACCGAGCAGCATACGGGAATGATTAAGGAATTTCGATTCCCTTAAATACCAGAGAGCATAGCCCGCCGTTATCCAATTTGTGCCGTAATTTGTCGAGTTTCTGTAGCTTGTGATGATTCTGTGACCGTCCGAGAAGGTCCGGTTCATCGCGGTTATGTAATTGGTATCGAGAATATTATCCGCGTCGAACACAAAAAATCCGTCGTAATAGTCTTTACCGTTTTTGTCAAAAATTTTGTTGAGCGCGTAATCCAAGGCGTAGCCCTTGCCGACCTTTTCCAAATCATTTCGGACAAACACTGTCGCGCCGGCATTTTTCGCCGCCCGGGCGGTGTTGTCGGTGCAGTTATCCGCTATAACGTATATATCGATTAAATCCTGCGGATAGTCCTGGTGGTGTATCGAGTCAACCAAGGTTGAAATAACCTTTTCCTCGTTTCGCGCGGAAATAAGCACTGCGAATCGGTGGAGCTTTGTTTCCTTGTGCGGCTTGTCTTTTTTGACAAAAGGCACAATAAAATATACCGCCTGGTAAAAATAAAGCAAAATAAATACCGCGCCGATAATTAAATCAATACGCTCAATTGTTTCTATAATCATTATATTCCCCTCTGTAAATCCTCCGAGCCCGCGCGCGTCAAAAGCAATCCCCATAATATTTCGGACGCGCCGGATATGTGTGCCGGTAAGATTTTATCAAAATAAAAGCAGACAAAGCTGCTCTGTAATTTATGTTATCATACCATAAATATCTTGTTAAGTCAATACAACTTTTGTTTCATATGTTATACATTTTTATTAAATAAATAAGTAAAAAATTTA
>JAJQAT010000060.1 GCA_021203665.1 Bacillota bacterium | reverse complement strand
TTATGAAACGATAATTATTGACTTTAAATATAACGGGTGGTAAAATATTTAAGAAATTAGTAACGCGTATTGATGATTGTAAATGCTTCCGGCGGGGGACGGCTATTTTGCAAAGGAAAAATTAAAGGGATGTACAAGGCGCGAATAGGGGAGGCGCAAATTACTCAGTTATATTATTGATTTCGGACGCGGGGCGTTTGAAAGGCAGTGAATAATATAAAATCAAAATTTAAAGACAGCGTTGCCGCAGGCGGCGCGTCCGAAAATTTTGGAAAAGACTGCTTGCATATGCACGGCAAATCGGGCGGTCTGCAAAATAATCGCTACAGGAGGTAGAACAATGGCAAAGTCAAAGAACAAAAAGGCTGCGGAAACGCCTGATACCGCGGCGGAAAACGAGAAGAACATATTTGCCGAGCAGGTTGAAGAAACCGGAGAGGCACCACCGCAGGAGGGCTTCAGCGGCGAGGAGGACGATGACGCGGCGTACGAGCAGTACGAGAAGGAGCAAAAGAAAAAGCGCCGAAAGAAGATAATCATAATCGGCGCGATAGTGTTGGCTGTTTTGATTATAGCCGGTATCTTCATCATAAAGACGGTTATCGACGCCAATAACGCGGATCAGATAAACTACACCGATGTTGAGGTATCGAGACAGACTATTTCGAATACCATAACCGGTTCGTCCTATGTTGAGCCTAACGATTCGTACAGCGTTATGACCATGACATCGGGTGAAATTACAGAGGATTATTTCAGCGAGGGCGACACGGTTTCAAAGGGAGATAAGCTCTACCAGTTTGAGGACGATGACGCTCAGGACAGCGTTACAACGGCTGAAAACAGTCTGCTTACGGCGCAGCAGAACTACGCGGACGCGGTAAGAAGCAAATCGGAGACGATTCAGTCCAACAGCAACAGCATGAAGAGCGCGCAGAACTCTCTTGAAAAAGCTCTTATTTCACTTAACGAGGCGCAGGACACCGTTGACGACCAGTACATAACGGCGGACTTCTCGGGCAAGGTAAGCTCGGTAAGCGTCAAAGAGGGCGACGAGATAAATAACGGCTCGGCTATTGCCACCATATATGACGACACAACGATGAAGATAAGACTTCCGTTTAACGAGTACGACGCGTCAAGCCTTTATGTGGGCGCGGGCGCGGAGGTTTCGGTCACGGCGACGGGCGAAACGGTTTACGGAACGGTTACGGATGTTTCAGACGCGGCGGTAGCGTCAAGCTCAAACACGATGGTAATATACGCGACAATCGAGGTAACAAACCCCGGCGCGCTTGATGAGGACGACGTGGGAAGCGCGGTTGTAAACGGCGTTGCTTGCGCGGACACCGCGAACTTTGAATACAAGAACGAAAAGACAATAACGTCGAACGTGTCCGGCACGGTTGAAAATCTTTACGTTGACACGGGAAGCTCGGTATACGCGGGTCAGCAGATTGCTTACGTATATTCCGAATCGGCTGAAAATTCGTTAAAGTCGGCACAGCTTTCCTACAGCGACGCTATACTGTCGATGCAAAATCAGGTTTTGCAGGACAATACATATTCGGAGGATTCGCAAATCCTGTCGGCGCAGGTTTCGCTTGAGAACGCCGAGCTTAATTTAAAGCAGGCACAGGAAAAGGTTGAGGACTACACGGTAACCTCGCCTATAGACGGAACGGTTGTTACAAAGAACGCCAAGGCGGGCGATACGATTGACTCGTCAAACAGCACCGAGGCGCTTTGCGTAATATACGACCTATCCTGCATCAAGCTTTCTATCGAGGTTGACGAAACAGAGATTGACCTTGTAAAGACAGGACAAAAGGCAACAATAACCGCATCGACCACGGATGATGTATTCGAGGGCGAGGTAATAAAGGTTCCGGTTGACGGTACATATTCAAACGGTGTTACGACGTACCTGGTTGAAATTCAGGTTGACGAATACGGCTCGCTTTTGCCGGGCATGAATGTTGACGTTGCGATAACGGTTGAGGAATCGGTTGACACGCTTGTGGTACCCGTAAACGCTGTAAACTCGGGCGACATAGTGTTCGTTAAGGATACCGGCAAGACGTATGAGAACGACGTTACCGATTTGCTCAATGCCGGAGCGGACGCAATAGCCGAAGCGGCGGAAAACGCGTCTAAATCGGACGATAAGGCGTCAAATGGCGGCGAGAACGGCGACAGCGAGGAACGCGCTGACGGTGAAGCACCGGAGGGCGGAATGCCTGACGGAGAAATGCCGGAGGGAATGCCCGATATGAGCGAAACCGGCGATATGCAGGCGGGTACAGAAAACGCGGTCGGAGCGGATGAAGACGCTGACAGCGGCACATTTACGATAGATTACTCAAGCCTGCCCAAGAACCTTGAGGTTCCGGACGGCTACAGAGCGGTAGTTGTTGAGCTCGGAATAAACGATGATGATTATATAGAAATACTCTCGGGTCTTGAAGAAGGCGACGAGGTAAGAACCCTTGACACCTTGACGTCAAGCTCAGGCGCGTCCTTCGGCAGCGGTGACAGTGAAGAGTCCACCACTAACATGATGGGCGTTCTGGAGCGCGTGCGCGGCGGCGGCATGGCCGGCGGCGGTGGCGGCGGCGGTATGCGCTAAACCGGAGGTGATTTGAATGCCTACACCATTGGTAGAAATGAAGAACGTTTATAAAATATATCATATGGGCGACACCGAGGTGCACGCGCTCGACGGCATATCCATGACGATAAACAAGGGCGAATTCGTGGCTATAGTCGGTCAGTCCGGCTCCGGTAAATCGACCTGTATGAACATAATAGGCTGCCTTGACGTCGCGACAAAGGGCGAATATAAGCTCAACGGCCGTTCGATAAAGAATTATTCGCAGGATGAGCTTGCCGATATAAGAAACAAGATGCTCGGATTTATATTCCAGCAATACAATCTTTTGACAAAGCTCACAGTGCTTGAAAACGTTAAGCTCCCGCTTCTGTACGCGGGACTTAAGGAATCGGAGCAGAGAAAGCGCGCTTTAAAGTCGCTCGCGAGAGTCGGCTTAAAGTCAAAGGCGGGTAACTACCCGTCTCAGCTTTCCGGCGGTCAGCAGCAAAGAGTATCGATAGCGAGGGCGCTTGCGGGCGACCCCTCCGTTATCCTTGCCGACGAGCCTACGGGCGCGTTGGACTCGAGAACAGGTCGTGAGGTAATGCTCTTCCTACAGCAGCTAAACCGCGAGGGCAACACTATTATTCTTATAACGCATGATAACTCAATCGCGGCTGTCGCGCAAAGGGTTATAAGAATAACCGACGGCAGAATAGTTTACGACGGTCCCGCTGAGGGCGATTTGACAATTATGAATCAGCACGGCGCGGGCGAGGAATCCGTTGATGATGAAAAGGCGAAGGGGGCGACCTAATTGTTTGCAAAATGTTTTGAAATGGCGGTTTCGAGTGTTTTAAGCAACAAGCTTAGGTCTGTTCTTACAATGCTCGGTATCGTAATGGGCATTACGGCGGTTATCGCCCTTACGAGCCTAATGTCCGGTCTTACCGGTACCGTTACCGAAGCCTTTGAGGAAATGGGAATGGAGTCGATAACGGTTTCAATCACAAGCCGTGCGTCGACGAAAACTCTTCCGATAGAGGACGTTGAGGAGCTTATGGACGAAAACCCCGATGTTATCGCGGGATTTTCACCTACGGTATTTATGCCGGCATATATGAAGGACCCCGAGGATAACAGCACAATTTCCTCGACCGCAACCGGTATAAACGAGCAGTATTTGTCTTTAAAGGGCTATAACATAGAGTACGGACGCGAGCTTACCTATCTTGATATAGACCGTCAAATGAAGGTCTGCATTATAGGCACGTATGTCGCACAGAATATGTTCGGCGGCGACGCGTTGGGACAGACGCTCCAGATTACGGGTACTCCGTATACCGTAGTCGGAATCATAGAGGAGCAGGACGACTCAACAGAGGGCTCGTCCGATGATGTTATCTATGTTCCTTACACCCTTGCCATGCACACGACAAAAACCAACACAATTTCAAGCTATACCATATACGCGACCTCACAGGACACGGTTGAGGAGGCGGAAACACTGATAGAGGCTATGTGCTATAAGGCAATCGGCGATGACGATTACTATGATGTAACCGCGATGAAGTCGATGGCGGAAAGCATAACCGAAATTCTCGATCAGATGAGGCTTATGCTTGTGGCAATCGCGGGTATCTCGCTCGTGGTTGCGGGTATCGGAATCATGAACATCATGCTTGTATCGGTAACAGAGCGTACACGAGAAATTGGTATCAGAAAATCACTCGGAGCGAAGCAGCGAACCATACTGTCTCAATTCGTAATGGAATCGGCAATGCTGAGCTGTATAGGCGGTGTTATAGGTATAGTACTGGGGTCGATAACCGCCCTTGCCGCGGGAAAATTCCTGGGTATGGAGGTTTTGCCAACGGTGAATTCGATTGTTATCTCGGTCTCGGTATCCGCGGCGATAGGCATATTCTTCGGATTCATGCCCGCGAGAAAGGCGGCGGCACTCAATCCTATAGACGCTTTGAGATATGATTAATAGGAAGGAAAATGTATATGAAAAAAATAATTTCTGCTATACTGACAGCCGTAATGCTGATAGCATCCGTTCCGGTATTGGCGGACTGGGACAATGATGACGACATCATGTCGCTGCTGTCGGAATTAAACATAATGGTCGGCGACGAGGACGGAAATTACCGCTTGGATGATTACGTTACCAGAGCGGAATTCGCGAAAATCGCGGTAGCGTCGTCAAGCTCCAAAAATACCGTCGCGTCGGGACTTAAGGTGTCTCCGTTTAAGGACGTCACCTATGATCATTGGTCGGCTGCGTATGTAAAGGCGGCGGTTTCCGCGGGAATCGTTTCCGGTTACCTTGACGGAACCTTTAAGCCGGACAACAACGTTTCCTATGAGGAAGCTATCACAATGATGCTTAAGGTATTGGGCTATACCGATGATTATTTCGGAGTATCCTATCCCTACGGACAAATAGGTCTTGCGGAAAACCTTGAGCTTACAAAGAATGTTGACGCGGTACAGGGCGAGGCGCTCACAAGACGCCAGGTAGCGAACCTTGTATATAACGCGCTTAACACAAAAATGAAGGATTCATCGAGCAAGCTTATCACGATTTTTGATTGTGAGGTTATAGAGGGCGTAACCATTATAGCGTCGCATAACGAGGACAGCTCGCTCGGAACCGATAAGATATACACAACCGCGGGAACATATGAGTTTGACGATAATTTCGACAGCGATTATGTTGGCAGACGCGGAGACATAGTTATAAAGAACGGCGATGATTTCGTTTCGTTCACCCCGCGCGACCAAACCGTGGAGGAGTATACCGTTACAAATATAATCGGCTCGGATATAATCCTTGACGGCGATATGTACGATATAAACTCAAATACCACCGTTTACTATAAGTCAAGCACGCTTACATATGAGTCGGCGGCGTCCGAGGCGTCCGTCGGAGACACGTTTAAGCTGTTCAAGAACTCAAACGGAAGCGTTGACTATTGTATGCTGATTTCACAGTCGTCGCAGCTCACATCAACCGACGCTGTTGAGAAATATATCATCTACTCGCTGCTTTCAGACGCTGTTATCTGCTATGATAACGGAAGCTTTATACAGATTGATATTACGGATTCGACAACCTGCTATGTGGACACCACAAAGAGCACATACGGCTCCGTAAAGAGCAGCATGGCAATGGGCGATATACTTTACGTTAAGATGAACGGAAGCAGCATCGACTATGTAAGCTATGAAGAGGGCAATATGCAAGGTCCTATCAGAGTTACAAACTCGAACTGGCTGTCCAACTTCTCAACCAACAGCTCAACCGCTGTAATGCGCAACGGCACAAAGGTAAGCTCATCGGATATTCAGACGAATGATATTATCTATTACAGCGAGGATTTGAATATGATACTCGCTTACACGGATAAGGTAACCGGTATTTACGAGAAGGCGTCGCCGACGAAGGATTCGCCGACAACAATCACCGTTTCCGGTACAGAGTATACAATAGAGAGTGTCGAGGCGTTCAACGCGCTGTCGTCAAGCGGAGATATAGCATACGGCGATACCGTAACGCTGCTGCTCGGCAGAACGGGCGAGGTAGCCGGCGTAATCAGCGGAAGCGACACGAGCATCACCGCTACAGGATTTGTTACAGAAACCGGTAAAAAGGATTACACAAATACCGACGGCACAACATATTCAAGCTATTATGTAAAGCTTGTCACAGCCGACGGAACCGAGAACGAATATGCTACAAGCTCGGATTGCAGCTCGTTCAAATGCTCCGTGGCGCGCGTAACCTTTAAGGACGGCAAGGCGAGCCTGTCAAAGCAAACCGGATATAATTCGGTATCGGGCAAGGTAAGCTATTCAAAGGGTACCATAGGCAGCAAGGAGCTGGCTGACGATGTCAAGATTCTTGACACCGTCGGCACATACAGCGACGATGTTGCGCTGTACGCTACGATTTACACGCAAAGAATCGACGGCGTTACGATAAGCTCATCAAGCGTGCGTTATTACTCAACCAATTCCGCGGGTGAGATTGACGAGCTTATACTTAAGGATGTTACGGGCGACTCGTATGATTACGGCGTTATCATAAAGGCCGACACGACAAATAAGTCGTACACGATAGATATTGACGGTACGCAGAGCACGTACACAACGTCGTTCTCGTCAAGCGCGACGGGACCCTTCAAATTCAGAATTGACAGCTCGGGCATAGATTATATGGTTGCGCTTACGCAGCACACAAATAACATAAGCGAGCTTACCACCACCACCGCGACAATCGCGAAGGAGGATTACCTTTTGAGCGACAAGGTTGTGGTGTACGAGAAGACCGGAGTTAATTCGTATATGAAGATAAGTCTTAACGACGCGATAAACGGAGATTATAAGCTTACCGCATATTACGATAAGGCTCAATCCTCCGGAGGAAGAATCCGCGTTATAATAGCTCAATAATTTTAAAAGGGCGTTCACTTAGGTGAGCGCCTTTTTTTGATTAAATGTTACAAATTATTAAGAAATGTTACAGAACGTTAAAAATAAATAAATTAATAAGTCAAATTCTTGACATATTCGAGTCTTGATATTATAATAAGAGTGTGGAATAATATCGAAAATTGCTATCCTACATACAAAAGGCGGGATAAATAATGAATTCTGTTTCGTATTGCTTAGGCAATCTGTCCGAGAAGTCAAAGCTGCGCCGAATGGAGCGGTTTATTCAGCATGGAAATACAACCTGCCTTAAGCACACAATCGCTGTGGCATATTACAGCGTAATGCTGGCGAATTTTTTCGGGATTGAGTATAATAAGCGCGCTCTTATACGCGGCGCCCTGCTCCATGATTATTTTCTTTACGACTGGCATGACGGAGCAAAGGGCAGAAAAATACACGGATTTACTCATTCCGCGGCGGCTCTTTTGAATGCCGAGAGGGACTATTTGCTCACCGATATTGAGCGCGACATCATAAAAAAGCATATGTTTCCGCTTACCGTTGTTCCGCCGATGTGCCGAGAGGCGTGGATAGTGTGCGCGGTGGATAAGCTATGCTCGCTCTACGAAACCCTTAAAAGACGGGACGCGTACTACGCGGTGGAAACCAAAAGAATAGGGGACTATAAGGAACTGTATAACGAGATACGAAAGATTTGAATGGGGGAGATTAAAAATGAATATATGCCGATATTTTCTGTGTTTTGCCGCATTCAGTTTTATAGGCTGGGCATATGAAACGGTATATTACACAATACAGCAGAGAAGATTTGTGAACAGCGGATTTTTAAGCACCTGCTTTTGCCCTATATACGGCATAGGCGCGATGCTTGACCTTATCCTGCTCGGCTGGATTGAAAATTCGTTTCTGCTCTTTGTGGCGGGAATGTTTGTTACGGGCTCTTTGGAATACTTCGTTTCATATTTGCTGGAAAGACTGTTTCATCAGCGTTGGTGGGATTACACCGGCTGGCCCTTGAACATAAACGGACGCGTTTGTATTTTCGGTGTGACGGCGTTCGGATTGTTCACGGTCGCGCTGATTAAGGTTCTTTTCCCGTTTACAATGGGAATTATAAACAATATGGGAATTTTATCCGTATATATTATGTCGGCGGCGGTGGCGTTCGTAATGATAGCCGACACGATAAAGACGATAAAGGATATGGACACCTCAAAGCTGTGGTATGTCGAGAAGCAGTCGGAGATATTCTCAAATATCAAAACCGGCGAGGAAAGCGGTGTTGTGAGAAGAATAAAGGACGCGCTGAAAAGATAAAAAATAAAGCTGCCCGCGGGTATATCAAAGGATATATCGGCGGGCAGCCGTTTTTATTGACGCGACCCTTTTATGTCAAAGCCGCGCATAACCTCTTTGCGCTTTTCTATTGCGTATTGGGTGTAGTATTTGTGAGTGACCTCGATGTTTTTGTGTCCCATAAGCTCCGCGACCATTTTTATATCCACTCCGTCGGCAATCATATTGCAGGCGAATGTACGCCTCAAGGCGTGCGGACGCGCCTTGTCGGGATCGTATATTCCGACGGTGTGACAGTACTTTTTCAGTATTTTTTCAACTCCCTGCGCCGTCATGCGCGTGCCGAGCCGGCTTATAAATAGGGCGTTGTCCTTTGCCTTTTCGTTTTTCATTCTTTCCTGCATATACGCGAACAGCTCGTTTTCCACCTGAACCGGCATAAAAACCTCCTGCTCGTCGCCGCCCTTGCGCGTGACAACGAAGGACGAGGTGTCAAAGCAAACATCGTGCATATCGAGATTTATAAGCTCGCTCACTCGGCAGCCCGTGCCGAGGTAGGCGGTAAACAGAGCGATGTCGCGCTGCTTTCTGTTTTTGTATTCCGCAAGGTCGCGTCCGGTGTAGTATTTTTCGCCGTTGTAGATAACGTCAAGCAGATTTACCGTTTCCTGGGTCGTGAGCGGACGCTTCATCTTTTGATGCACCTTTTTGAAATCCACCTTGTCGGTAATATTCTGCGAGATGAGGTCGTTTTTGTAAAGGTACGCGAATAATCCGCGTATGCCGGACAGCTTGCGGTTTATTCCGTAGGCGCTGTTTCGGCGCACGCGCTTTACGTGCTTGCCGTCAATGGTTACGGTGTCGGTTTCATATTCTTTGAGGTACGCCGTGAATCCGTTCAAATCGCGCAGAGTTACCTGCTCCATATGCTCCACAGTGAAATCCTCCGTGTTTGCGACGTCCTTAAAATGAAATTTCTGTAAATATTCAAGAAAGGTTTTTATATCTATGCTGTAGCCTATTTGCGTGTTTATGCTTTCGCCGTTGTAAGCGATTTCTATGTAATCAAATACAAAATCGGGAAGATTTGAAAGAAAATTCATAAGCTTAGCGTGCTTGCTCATAATACCATCTCCTATGATGTCATTATACAATGAAATTAAATTCAATGCAAGCGTTGTAAAAGAAAAATAAAGTACTTTTTTTTGGACTTTGCTTGTGTTATAATAGAATAAATACGATGAAAGGATGTATTCCTATGGGTATAAGTATCATAAGAGGCGCAATATCCTCCGGCAAGAGCAGGATGTGCCTTGACGAGATTGAAAAGCTGCATAAAGAAAATCCGAACGCCAAATGTATAATGATAGTGCCGGACCACTATTCATACGAAACGGAAAAAAGGTTTGTCGAAAAATTCGGTGGAACGGGCTTGAATAATATAGAGGTGCTGACGCTGCGCCGTATGGCGATAAATAATCTCAGTATGAATCAGCTCTGTCACCTTACCGAATCGGGAAAGCAAATGCTGATATATAAGGCGGTGAATGCCGCCGCGCGGGAGCTTAGCGGCGCGGACGGGATGGATATGAAGCTCATAACGGCAATGAAGCGGCAGGGGTTTCTTGACGTTATGGCATCGCTTATAAGCGAGCTTAAGCGGTATCTTATAACGCCGCATATTTTAAAGGAGCGTATGGACGGCGCCGAGGGCAACGCCACATTAAAAAACAAGCTGAGAGTTCTTTACGCGGTGTATGAAAAATACTGCGCCTATGTGGAGGAATCGCAATGCACCGACAGCGAGGACGATTTGTATATGCTTTCTCGGTGCATCGAGGACGGCGATGAATATGACGCTGACACATATGTTTGGGTAAACCGCTTTGACTTTTTCATGCCTCAGCAGATAAGCGTTTTGGAGGCACTCCTCAAAAAGGGAGTGCATATGACAATCAGCGTGTGCTGTCCCGCCGCGGAGGACGAAACGGAAAGGGAGCTGTATATTCAGACGAAAAAAACCCTGGACAGCGTAATGAAGCTGGCAGAGAGCTACGGACTTGACGGAGAGTACCGCGCGGGAGAGGGCTTGTCGCATTTAAGGGATAAGCCCGATTTATACAGGCTTTTCCGATATTGGACGGAGGACTTTGTATATGATGAAAAGCCGAGGAATTTGGCGCTGTTCCAAAGCCGCGACACCTACGGCGAAATAGAGAGAATAGCGTGTAAAATTACTGATTTGGTGCGCGACGGCGGCTGCCGTTTCCGCGACATCGCGCTTTTATGCGGAAACGAGGAGGATTACCGCCATCTTATCGAGGCGGTGTTCGCGGAGTATGAAATACCGTATTTTACCGACAGAAAAATAATACTCAGCGATCACCCCATAGCGATGCAGATTTTGTCGCTGTTTGACGTGATAGACGAGGATTGGAGCTATGATTCGGTATTCCGCTGTCTGCGCGCGGGCTTTATATACAGAAAGAAAACCGCGGGCAAATACACCTTTTATAATCCCATAAATCAGGACGAGGTTGACGCGCTTGAAAATTTTGTCTTAAAATACGGAATACGCGGCGCGAAAAGATGGCTCGGCGAGGAAAGCTGGTCGGGCGCGAACGATATAGTAGCCGCGGCGTTCGGCTTGGAGGGAAATGACGAGGCGGACGAGCGGATTGAAAGGCTGCGCCGCGAAATATCCGCGCCGATTGCCAAATTTGCCGAATCGGTAAAGGGCAAAAGGACGGCGGCGGAGTTCGCCGAGGCATTATTTGAATATCTCGGCGGCATACATCTTTACGAGGGTCTGAAAACGGATATAGCCGACTTCAAGAAAAACGGAATGCTAAACGAGGCGGAGCAGTTCACAAAGATATGGAATTTAATCCTTGACGTGCTTGACCAAACCACAACCGCGCTTTCCGGCGAAAAGATAAAAATAGACGAGTTTGCCGAGTATATGAAGGTGGGACTTTCAAAATGCGAAATACGCACAATACCGTCCGGAATCGACCGCGTGTATGTGGGAAGCGTGGAGCGCAGCAGCCACGCGAACGTTAAGGCTATGTTTGTTGTCGGCGCGAAAAGCGGAACCTTTCCCACGAGCGTCAAATCAAAGGGATTTTTGTCCGATAACGACAGAAACATTCTTAACGACGAATACGGAATAGCAATAGCGCCGGACACCAAACGAAAGACGGACGAGCAGTATTTCAAGGTTTACCGCGCCTTATGCTCGGTAAGCGAGAAGCTGTTTTTAAGCTATTCCGTGCAGGACGAGGAGGGAAGACTTCAAACGCCGTCGCATATGATACTGGATATATACCGCAAATTCCCGAATATGCGCGTTTCGGATAATCTGATTTCAGACGCGTCAAAGGACGGCGTGTATATATCGTCGCCGAAAGCGACTATTCACAGAATGCTTATAAACCGCTCATCGAGGTATGACGGACAGAAAAACCCGCTTTGGGATATTGTATACGATTGGTATAAGGAAAGTCCGCGCTTTCGCGCGGTGCTGTCGCTTACGGAAAGCGCGGATTATTATAACCGGCGCGGTATAATGCTTGACAGCGATATTGCCGGTATGCTTTATAACGGCAAGATAATCTACAGCGCGAGCAGGATAAACACCTTCGCGAGCTGTCCGTTCGAGTATTTTTTGAAATACGGCTTGGGCGCGCGCGAAAGGGAGGAATGGCAGGTAACGCCCGCGAATATGGGAACCTACGCGCACCGCGTAATAAATGATTTTTGCGTTGCCGTTGAGGACGGAGCAAAAACCAACGCCGAAAAAATAGACGCGTGGCGCGCACTTGACGATGACAGACGGGAGGAAATTTTAAGCGGCATCATAAATACGACGTGTGAGAATATGCTCTCATCGGATGTCCGCGACAAGGAGCGCACGGCGAGCATATTCAGGCGAATGGGCAAAACCGTGTCCGACGCGGCAAGGCTGGTGCAGAAAAGTCTTTCGGCGGGTAATTTTGCCGAAAACGGTATGGAATGCGCGTTTGAAATCGACCTGACGGAAAATGTCGCGCTGCGCGGACTTATAGACAGGATAGACACCTGCGAAACGGAGGACGGAAAATCGTATATGCGCATAATAGATTATAAAACCGGCAGGACGGAGTTTAACATCGTTAATATCGCGGGCGGCTACGATATGCAAATGGTAATATACGCAATCGCGGCGGCGCGGATAATGCGTGACAGCGGAAAGGACGCGGACGTGACCGGTATTTATTACACCGCCGTGCGGAGCAAGTACAAAAATTTAACCTCGAAAATCACGGAGGATAATATAAAGCAGCAAAATATCAAGGATATGATTCTTGACGGCGTGACCTTCGCGTCCGAGTCGGAGGAGGAACGCGCTAAAATGATTTACAATATGGACAACGGTTTTTTTGAAAACGGAGAAAGCGTTTTCACCGGCGTGAAAATAGATAAGAGCGGCGAAATAAAGGGCGTCGGCAGTCCGGACGAAATCAACGGACTTATGGCGCACGTAAGCGAGACGGTTATAGATATGGACAGCCGCGCGAGAAACGGTGAAATAGAACTCAAGCCGTATAATCCAAACGGCAGAGGCGGAGTGTGCGAATACTGCTCATACAGCGCAGTGTGCAAATTCGACGAGAATAAAAAGGAACCGCGCGTTCCGAGCGGCTCACCCGATGAGATATGGGAAATGATGAGGGTTAAAGGAGCGGCTGCGAGAGGAGTGAAGAAAAATGGCGAAGTGGACTGAAGCGCAGGAGAAAGCGATATATGAGCCGTCCGGCGAGGGCAATATATTCGTGTCGGCGGCGGCGGGCTCCGGCAAAACGGCGGTGCTTGTGGAGCGTATCGCGAATATGGTCACGGAAAAAAATGTACCCGTTGATTCTCTTTTGGTTGTAACCTTTACCGAGGCGGCGGCGGCGGAAATGAAGGAGCGAATTATAGACCGCATAAATCAATCATACCGCGATGCGCTGAAAAGCGGCAGCGCGAGGAGCAAATATTTCAAGGAGCAGATGCACCTCACCGCGAACGCGGACATCAATACGATAGATTCCTTTTGCATGAACGCGGTAAAAAATAACTTTCACATACTCGGCATCGACCCGAATTTCAGCATTATCGATAAAAAAGAGGGCGAGATGCTGATGGACGATACGGTTTCGGAGATGTTTATGTCGCTGTACGCGTCCGAGGACGCCGAGGACAGGGAACGCTTTACAAGGCTTGTAAGCACATACGCGTCAAACCGCGACGACGAGGGCTTAAAGAGCATTGTATACAAGGTGTATAATTTCATACAGTCCTTTCCGGAGCCGTTGGAATGGCTTTGCGAAAAGGCGGATATGTACAGCGCGGATATGGCGGAAAGCGTATGGGTAAGGGAAATAATCCTAAAAAGACACGTAAACAATATAATAAGCAAGCACGAGCATTTTTGGGACGAGCTTACGGAGCAAATGCTGTCAATCGTGTCCGAGAAGTGCGGCGCGGATTTTAAGGACGAGTCGGTATACGAGGCGATAGGCGAGGCGGCGGATTACTGGGGCAAGATATGGAAAAACGTGTGTATGTGCCGCGAGGCGGTTCATACGCTCAAAAAGGCGCAAACGTGGGAGGATTTTTGCGGTTTCCGCGAAAGGTACATAGAAAAGAAATCCTTTCTCGGCAACGCGATAAAAACCGTGCCGCCCAAAAAGCAGGCGTCCGACGAGGAGTGGCAAAAATTCTACGGCGAATACGACCATATGCGCGACGATTTCCGCGAGGAGTGTATGATTCTTCCGTCCGAGAGCAGGGAGGATTTTAACAAAAGCGTACATTCAGAGGAGCTTAAACGCGCGGTTGACGATATTGCTTGGCTTGTAACGCTGTTTTCCGAAAAATACGAGGAGAAGAAAACAAAAAGGAACGTAAAATCCTTTTCCGATATAGAGCATCTGACCTACAGGCTGTTTCGCGATAACGAAAATATACGCGGCGAGTACGCGCAAAAATACGAGGAGATACTCATAGACGAGTATCAGGACACAAACAGCTTGCAGGACGCGATATTCACGCTTATTTCAAGGGATAATAAAAATATGTTTATGGTCGGCGACCTAAAGCAGAGCATTTACCGCTTCCGCGGCGGCGACCCGACTGTGTTCAAGGGTAAAAGCCGCCTGTATGCCGACGGAAAGCAGGGCAAAAAAATAATGCTTTCCCAGAATTTCAGGAGCCGCCGAGAGGTTCTCGAAAGCATAAACGCCGTATTCGGCGCGGTGATGTCGGACAGTGTCGGCGACGTCGAATACGATGACGGCGAGGCGCTCAAGCGCAGCGCGGAGAGAGAATGCTATATTGACGGCAAAAATCTCGAGAATGCGGAAAACAGGAAAAACGGCTACAATTCCGAATTGTACAAAATCGCCGTCGTAAAGGAAAGCTCCGAAACGGATGAGGAAATCACCGCCGAGGCGGCGGAGGCGGCGTGCGTGGCGGACAGAATAGGCGAATTGATTGACGGCCGTTTTCAAGTCAGCGCCGGAGGCGGCGAGTACCGCGATATACAGTACCGAGACATAGTTATTCTGATGCGCTCGGTAAAGAATGCCGGCGTTATGCGCGATACGCTTGAAAGCCGCGGTGTTCCGGTCTATGTGCAAAAGGACGAGTATTTTGAACGCCGCGAGATAAAGCTTATGCTCACCTTGATTTCGCTCATAAATAATCATATGCAGGATATACCGCTCACGGCGGTTATGCGCTCCCCGATAGGCGGCTTTACGGAGAACGAGCTTGCTCTTATCAGAGCGGAGCATAAGGGCGGCTCCTTTTACGGCGCGGTAAAGCACTATAAAGAGGACGGCGCGGATATGAACGCAAAGGAAAAGCGTTTAAAGGATAAGTGCCGCCGTTTCTTTGACGACCTTGACCGTTGGAGAGGATATGTTAAAACCAAGTCTATAGCGTCGCTGATATGGACGCTGTACGAGGAAACGGGATTTTATGACTTTATGGGCGCGCTGGAGGGCGGCGAGGAGGCTCAGGCGAATCTGAAGCTGCTCTATGAGCGCGCCAAAAGGTATGAGGAATCGGGTTTTAAGGGAATATTTAATTTTATACGGTATATCGAGCGTATGGAAAGCCGAAGCGACGATATAAGCGGCGCGAGACTTGTGAATGAAAGTCACAATGTCGTCAGAATTATGACTATACACAAGAGCAAGGGACTTGAATTTCCCGTGGTGTTCCTTGCCCGCACAACAAAGAGAATAGCCGCGGGCGGCAGCGGCGCGGACGGCAGAATACTTCTCCATAAGGATATGGGTATCGGAATCGATTATTACAATTACGAGGATATGTATTGCAAAAAGCTTATCTTCAATAAATATATCAAGGCGGAAATTGACGCGGAGAGCCGCTCCGAGGAGCTTCGCCTTATGTATGTGGCGATGACGCGCGCCAAGGAAAAGCTGATTGTCACGTCGGCAAAGGCGTATAAAACAAGGGAGGACTGCGAAAAGGCTCTTGACGAATTAAAGGAAAAGAAGAGCAAAAGCAGGCTGAAATTCATCGACGCGAAAAACGCGAAAACATATTCCGACTGGATAATACCGGCTGTAAGCTCCGACGGCAAATGCTGGAACGCGTATGAAAAAATCGTTTTGTCCCTGGAGCATGAAAGCGGCGCAAAGGCTCAAAAAGAGGATGTAGTAATTGAAAATCCCGAGGAAATACGCTCTTTGGTACGGAAAATACTTGAATTTAAGTACGAGTATTCCGAAAGCGGAGCCATTCCGTCAAAAACCTCCGTCACCGCCATAAAGGAAATGGAGGATATGGAGCATACTCACGAGGACGACCCGATATACATGGTTCGCAAGCCTAAGTTTTTGCAAACCGAAAAGCAGGGCGCGCAGATAGGCACGGCGCAGCATCAGATTATGGCGTATATCAATATAGAAAAAATGCGCTCGATTGACGAAAGCGAGTACGAGAGCTTCGCGGCGGAGGAAATAAAGCGAATCGCCGCCGAGGGACAGATAGAGCGGGACATTGCCTCAGACGATAAAATCATCGATATGCTTTGCGCGAATGTATGCGCCTTTTTCAGGAGCAATATGGGCAGACAGGTGCTTAATGCGGAGCGAGTGCACCGCGAGCGTCCGTTTGAAATAGAAATATCCGCGCGCGAATATGACGGCGGTCTTGACAGCGGTTATGATGATGAGAGGATTGTCGTTCAGGGAATTATCGACCTGTATTTTGAGGATAAGGACGGCAATATAACTCTTGTGGACTACAAAACCGACAGATGCTCCACAAGGGAGGAACAGCTTGCCGTAGCGGCAAGATATAAAAAGCAGCTCGAGCTTTATGAAAGAGCCATGGAAACGATATTAAAAAAATCGATAAAAAATAAATATTTGTATTTATTTTCGGCGCAAAGTGTGGTAGAATTAAATTGATAATTTCTTTACGAGGTGAATGTGATGGCGTCATACGGTAATTTTAATATGAACAGGAAAAGAAAGGGCAAAAAGGTTATAATTACCGTAGTGTGCGTTATAGTAATTTTGCTTGCGGCGGTGTTCGCGATAGGCATCATCGCCGGAGGCGGCGGCGAGGAGGCGGAGAGAATATCCTCCGCGGTACAGGAGAATACTCAGCTTAAGCAGCAGATAAGCGAGCTTAACGACGAGATTGAAAGTATGCAAGCCGTGATAGACGATTTGAACGCGGAGCTTGACGCGCGCCCGACCGCCGCGCCGACTCCGTCCGAAACGGCGCCCGCCGCGTCCGCCGAGCCGACGGATTCCCCCTCGTCAACAAATTCGCCCCGCGCGGGCTCGAGATAAACGCGTATCTTATATAATGCCTTTGCGGGTCTGTAAAAAAAGTATAAAAATAAAAGATTAGTCTTGACAAACTTTTTTTACTGTGCTACAATGTAAAGAGCAAAGGTGTTTCTTCCGTAGGGATAGGAGCGCCTTTTTATAGTATTGGATTTTGATATTATAAATGAAAGGAAAATCGTTATGCTGACAAAACAGGATATTTTTGATTTGGTTGAAGAAGAGGACGTAAGGTTTATACGTCTGCAATTTACGGATATGCTCGGAGCTATGCGGAATATGGCGGTCACAACGTCAAAGCTTGAGGACGCGCTGAATAATTTGTGTATGTTTGACGGCTCGTCGATAAAGGGATTTGTAAGCGTTGAGGACAGCAACCTTTATTTGCACCCCGACCTTGACACATTTTCGATTTTTCCGTGGAGACCGCATCAGGGCAAGGTCGCGAGGCTTATATGCGACGTGTACACGCCCGACGGCAAACGGCTGGAAAGCGACCCGAGATATATTCTGCAAAACGCCGTAAAAGAGGCGGAGGAAATGGGCTACAGCTTTGAAGTAGGTCCCGAATGCGAGTTCTTTCTGTTTAACACGGACGAAAGAGGAAATCCCACCGTGGAGCCGCACGACAACGCGGGATATTTTGACCTTGCCCCGCTGGATAACGGCGAAAACTGCCGCCGTGAAATATGCCTTACCCTTGAGGAGATGGGATATAAGGTTGAGTCGTCCCACCACGAAATGGCGCCCGGACAGCATGAGATTACGTTCAGATCTGACGACGCGTTAAAGACGGCGGACAGAATAGTAACCTTCAGAACGGTTGTGAAAACAATCGCGAAAAGAAACGGACTTCACGCCACATTTATGCCAAAGCCTATGGCGAGCGTAAGCGGCAGCGGAATGCACCTCACAATGTCCCTCAAAAAGGACGGCAAAAATGTTTTCTATAATGAAAGCGATCCGGCAAGGCTTTCGGATACCGCGGCCAAATTCGCGGCGGGACTGCTGAAGTATACGCCGGATATGGCGTGCTTTACCAATCCCACGGTAAACTCATATAAGCGTTTCACACCCGGATATGACGCGCCGTGCTATATATCGTGGTCGGAAAGCAACAGGAGCCTGCTTTTGAGAGTGCCGTCCGTAAAGGACGGTCAGGACGCGCGTATAGAGCTGCGCTCGCCCGACCCGACGGCAAATCCGTATCTCGCGCTGGCGGCGTGTCTCAAAGCCGGACTTAGGGGCATAAAGGACAACGAGCAGCTGCCGCTGGGCATAGATGTAAATATATACAGTCTTTCAGACAAGGAGAGAGAATCTCTGGGAATAAAAAGTCTTCCGATAAGTCTTAACGAGGCAATAAAAATTGCGAGAAAATCGGATTTTGTAAAAGAGCTTTTGGGAGAAAAATTCGCCGCAAGTTATTTTGAAGCAAAAGAACAGGAATATGGAGAGTATCGTCAGACTATAAATCAATGGGAGATTGAAAAATATTTGATAGCATATTAAATTTCCCGATAAGGAGGGGTCAGGCGGTGGAGCGAGTAGTACTGGCATTTTCAAAGGACACAACGGCTGATAAAATAAAAATGATGCTTGACGGCAGCGGCTATGAGGTTTATACGGTTTGCCACTCCAAGGCGGAGCTTCTGCGTTCCATAGCGGATATTGACGAGGTGCTTATAATAATGGGCTATAAGCTGCCCGACGCTGTCGCGGACGATGTTTTTGACGACCTGCGGGAGGGTCAAAAGCTGATGAGCATAGTCAAAGCCGACAGGCAAAACGAAATATACAATGAGGATATTTTCGTTGTTACTCTTCCCGTAAACAGGCAGACTATGATAAATTCCATAGAAACCTTTGTCGGAATTATAGAACGCAGAAAGCACAGAGTAAAGCGGACGCCGGAGGAGGAGAAAATCATAAACGACGCGAAAGCGTATCTTATGGAAAACCATATGATGACCGAGGAGCAGGCGCACCGTTTTATACAAAAACGCAGTATGGACATAGGCGCCAAATTTATCGACACGGCAAGAGCTATATTAAATATTTAATTTACGGAGGATAATATTAACAGATGCAGACATTTAAATTTTCAAAAATGCACGGAGCGGGAAACGATTATATATACGTAAACTGCTTTGAGGAAAAGGTGGAGGATATAAATGCCACAGCGAAGGCTGTCAGCGACAGGCATTTCGGAATAGGCTCGGACGGACTTGTGCTTATATGCCCGTCCGATAAAGCGGATTTCAGAATGGATATGTATAACAGCGACGGCTCACAGGCGGAAATGTGCGGAAACGCCACGCGGTGCGTTGGCAAGTACGTCTATGACAGAGGTCTTACGGACAAAACGCAAATTACGCTTGAAACGCTTGCGGGAATTAAGGTTCTCGACCTTAACGTGAAGGACGGCGAGGTTGAAACGGTATGCGTGAATATGGGAAGTCCGGAGCTTGTTCCGAAAAATATTCCCATCGATTCCGAGCTTGACCGTTTTATAAGCGAGGACGTGGAGGTTCAAGGCAAAACGTACAAGGTGACGGGCGTGTCGATGGGAAATCCGCACGCGGTCACGTTTATCGGCGATACCGACAGCCTTGAAATAGAAAAGCTCGGTCCCGATTTTGAAACGCATAAGCTGTTTCCGAGAAAAATCAATACCGAGTTCGCCCAAATTGTTGACAGAAGGACAATAAAAATGCGCGTATGGGAAAGAGGAGCGGGCGAAACTCTTGCCTGCGGCACCGGCGCCTGCGCGACCCTTGTAGCGGCGAGCCTGAATAATCTCACAGACGACGAGGCGGATATTGTGCTTCTCGGCGGAACGCTTCACATACGCTGGGACAAGACCGAAAATAAGGTATATATGACCGGTCCGGCAAAGTTTGTGTTTGACGGAGTAATAACACTGTAAATTATATTTGAAAGGATAAATAAAAATGGCAAAAATTAACGACAATTATTTAAAGCTGCCGGGAAGCTATCTGTTCTCGACAATAGCGAAAAAGGTTGCCGCGTATTCAGCGGCGAATCCCGATAAGGAAGTTATAAAAATGGGTATCGGCGACGTTACAAAGCCGCTCGCGCCCGCCGTTATCGAGGCTATGCACAAGGCGGTTGACGAAATGGGCACCGCGGAGGGATTCCACGGCTACGGACCCGAGCAGGGCTATGACTTTTTGAGGGAAAAAATAGTTGAAAAGGATTATCAGGCAAGGGGCATAGATATTGCCGCCGATGAAATATTCGTTTCCGACGGCGCTAAGTCGGACTGCGGAAATATCGGCGATATTTTCTCCGTTGATAATAAGGTAGCCGTATGCGACCCCGTATATCCCGTGTATGTTGACACAAACGCGATGGCGGGCAGAGCCGGCGACTTCATAAACGAGCATTGGTCAAATCTGTATTATATGCCCTGCACCGAGGAGAACGGCTTTATGCCGCAGCTCCCGACGGAAAAGGTAGATATGATTTATCTTTGCTTCCCCAATAACCCGACGGGCGTAAGCGCCACAAGGGCACAGCTTAAGCCGTGGGTAGACTACGCCAAGGAAAACGGCGCGGTTATCCTTTACGACAGCGCGTATGAGGCGTTTATAACAAATCCCGACGTGCCTCACAGTATATACGAAATCGAGGGCGCGAAGGAGGTTGCCATTGAATTCCGCAGCTTTTCAAAGACCGCCGGATTTACCGGCACAAGATGCGCTTACACGGTGGTGCCGCACGAATTAAAGCTTGACGGAGTTGAGCTTAACGGTCTTTGGAACAGACGTCAATGCACAAAGTTCAACGGCGTGCCGTATATAATTCAAAAGGCTGCGGCGGCTGTTTATTCCGACGAGGGATATAAGCAGACAAGGGACGCTATCGCGTATTATCTTGAAAACGCGAAAATTATCCGCGAGGCGCTCACGGAGGCTGGACTAAGCGTGTACGGCGGCGAAAACGCTCCGTATATCTGGGCGAAGACGCCGAACGGTATGAAGTCTTGGGATTTCTTTGATAAGCTGCTTGAGGAGGCAAATGTGGTAACAACTCCGGGTGCGGGATTCGGACCGAGCGGAGAGGGATATATAAGACTGACAGCGTTCTCTACTAAGGAAAATACCATAAAAGCAATGGAAAAAATTAAAGCAATTTTGTAAAATATACAGTAGACAAAACCGAAAATATATGTTATA
>JAJQAT010000133.1 GCA_021203665.1 Bacillota bacterium | reverse complement strand
ATATTATACCACTTCTTATTATAGATTTCAATATGCGGAAAAATTATTCACGTTTTTTTTACATATTGTTTAAATATTGAAAAACCTTGTCGCTATGTTAAAATAAATCAGAATGGACGCCGCGTCCACTATTGTTGTTATAAGCGGCGCCGCCATAACGGCAGGGTCAAGCCTGCATTTTTTCGCGAGCATCGGCAGTGAGCAGCCTATAAACTGCGCTATTATAACTATAAATATAATAGACAGGCTCACCACCAGCGAAATCAAAAAATTCTTATTCATTATCCATATTCTTATTCCGTTTATCACGGCAAGCGTCACGCTTAGGATAAGCGAAACCCTCAGCTCCGTAAATACCACCTTAAAATAGTCCTTGAGCTTTATTTCGTCAACGGACAAGCCGCGTATTATCATTGTGGAGCTTTGAGAGCCGCAGTTGCCGCCGGTGCTCATCAACATAGGTATAAACGAAACAAGCAAGGGCACAGCGGAGCAAGCCTCCTCGTACTTCGTCAATATTCCGCCGGTTATCGCGGCGGAAAGCATAAGTATCAAAAGCCACAGTATTCTGTTCTTCGCGTGCTTGAAATCGGACGTTTTGAAATATGACTCCTCCGTGGGGCTGATAGCCGCCATACGCTCTATATCCTCCGTAGCCTCGTCCTGCATTACGTCGATTGCATCGTCAAAGGTTACGATTCCCACAAGGCGTCCCTCGTCGTCCACCACGGGCATCGTTACAAAGTCATACTTGTTCATATCCTTTGCAACGTCCTCTTTATCGTAATGCGTATGGAC
This sequence comes from Bacillota bacterium, assembly GCA_021203665.1. Taxonomy (GTDB): domain Bacteria; phylum Bacillota; class Clostridia; order UBA1381; family UBA1381; genus Hominilimicola. The sequence continues at coordinate 2,349 of JAJQAT010000133.1, read as the reverse complement.
ACAGATAATGGTTTTGTCCATAATATCGCATATCTTTTCGTCCTTATCGGCAAGGAGAAGATTTTTTACGGATAAATATCCCAAAAGCTTTCTGTTGTCGTCCGTCACATAGCAGGTGTAAATTGTTTCAGCCTCGTTTATGCCGCGGCGTATACGCTTTATAGCGTCGCTTACGGTCATTCTCGGGCGCAGACTGATATAATCCGTGGTCATTAGAGAGCCGGCGCTGTCCTCGGGATATTTCAGGATTTCGTTTATAATATTGCGCATTTGCGGGTCGGTATTTTTCAGGATACGCTTAACCACATTTGCGGGCATTTCCTCCACAATATCCGCGGCGTCGTCAACATACAGCTCGTCAAAAACCTCTTTAATCTCGTTATCGGAAAAGCCGCGAATCAAAAGCTCCTGATCGTCCGTATCCATAAGCGCGAACGTGTCCGCAGCCAAATCCTTGGGCAAAATTCTAAACAAAAGCGGCAGACTCTCCTCCGGCATCTCCGAAAACATCGCCGCTATATCCGCCTCGTTCATTGTTGACAGCACATCGCGGAGCGATGAATATTTCTTTTTTTCAAGCAATGCTTCTATTGTTTTTGTAAATGAATCAAGCATATTCATCCCTCCCATAAAATCATGTTAATCTCCATTATGCCGTTCTGCGACAGTACAAACCGTAACGTGGAAAAGAAACAAGCAGATTGCCGTTATGAGGAGTGCAGTCGTATTGTTATACTTCAAGCTCCGAATAATGGCGAGTGTTGACTGCTTTGCAGTCAAGCCCTTTGGGCTAAGTTGCATAGCAACTTACCGCGCCGTTTATTTTTCACGTTACGATTATAGTATACCCCTTTTTTCGCCACGTGTCAATTTATAAATTTCTTAAGTTTATGTAAACCGGTTTTTCAATATAAAAAAGGCGGTGCCGCGCACCGCCTTGATATTCGATAGTGATTAGCAAACGCCCTGAGCCATCATAGCATCGGCAACCTTTAGGAAGCCCGCGATGTTAGCGCCGGCAACAAGGTTTGTCTTGCCGCCTACCTCGCAGCCGTATTCCTTAGCAGCCGCAACGGAGTTCTTGTAAATTGTAACCATAATGTTATGTAGCTTTTCGTCAACCTCTTCAAATGTCCATGACAATCTCTGTGAGTTCTGGCTCATTTCAAGAGCTGATGTAGCAACGCCGCCCGCGTTTGAAGCCTTACCCGGAGCGAAGTATACGCCGTTCTCCTGCAAGTACTGAGTAGCCTCAAGAGTTGTAGGCATATTAGCGCCCTCGGCAACTACTATACAGCCGTTTGCAACAAGCGCTTTAGCGTCGTCAAGAAGAAGCTCGTTCTGCGTAGCGCAGGGAAGAGCAACGTCAACCTTAACCGCCTGCCAAAGACCTGCGCCCTCAACATATTTAGCGTTCGGTCTGTAGTTAAGATAATCCTTAATTCTGCCTCTCTTAACTTCCTTAATCTCCTTAACCGCCGCAAGGTCGATACCCTCTTCGTCGATAACGTAGCCGTTTGAATCGGAAACGGTTATAACCTTACCGCCGAGCTGCTGAACCTTCTGAGTAGCGTAAATAGCAACGTTACCCGCACCGGAAATTGCAACAGTCTTACCGTTGAAGTCTGTGCCGAGGTCCTTAAGCATTTCCTGAGCGTAGTATACAAGACCGTAGCCTGTAGCCTCTGTTCTTGTAAGCGAGCCGCCCCATGTAAGACCCTTACCTGTAAGAACGCCCTCGTAAACATTCTTAATCTTCTTATACTGTCCGAACATATAACCGATTTCTCTTGCGCCCGTACCGATGTCGCCCGCGGGAACATCTGTGTCCGCGCCGATGTGTCTGTAAAGCTCCGTCATGAAGCTCTGGCAGAAACGCATAACCTCGTTGTCCGACTTACCCTTGGGGTCGAAGTCGGATCCGCCCTTGCCGCCGCCGATGGGAAGCGTTGTAAGTGAGTTCTTGAAAATCTGCTCAAAACCGAGGAACTTGATGATGCCAAGGTTTACAGACGGATGAAGTCTCAAGCCGCCCTTGTAGGGACCTATGGCGCTGTTGAACTGTACTCTGTAGCCTCTGTTTACCTGTACCTTGCCGTTATCGTCAACCCAGGGAACACGGAACATAATCTGTCTTTCCGGCTCTACTATTCTTTCAAGTAAAGCTGCCTTTTCGTATTCGGGGTGCTTTTCGATTACGGGTTCCAGTGATGTAAGAACCTCTGTAGCCGCCTGGATAAATTCAGGCTCGTTTGAATTTTTCTCTTTTAACTTTGCAAGTACGTCCTGTGCGTATGACATAGTTAAAAACCTCCTCTTTTAAATATAAATTCTCTCGCAGAGCGCAGT
>JAJQAT010000186.1 GCA_021203665.1 Bacillota bacterium | reverse complement strand
TTATTCACTCTGTTTTATTGTGTTAGTTGTGTTTTATTATACATTCGTTATTTTTAATTAGCATTTGGGAATTTTTTATTTTATCATTGCCAATTCGCGCCGCGCGGATAAGGCGCTCCGCCTTGTCGAGCGTCTTATCTCTGTCCCACGTCACGCTCATCTGCACTGCCGCCGCCGTTACCTTTCTCATAAAACCGCCTCCATTCATTTTGCTTGGCATAATTATATAAAAACCGCCGCGCATAATCAATATTTGCAAGCTAAAATAAGTTGTATTATTGATAAAAACGGTTAATAGGGATAATACCTTACTCAAAAAGTAGTACAAAACTCTTTACAAATCCGAAAAATGGGTATATAATATATAAAAACAAAGGTCAACGGAGACGCTTTAGAGGTGTCTCCGTTTTTTTATGGGAGGAGTGGGTCATTGTGAATGTGCATGAATTAAACGACTGGATGTTTTTCAACAATCTGATATATAAGATATATACCATTGCCGACGAACGCGAAATGCGAGGTCATTTTATCAGTCAGCTTAAAATGGTTCTCGATTTCGACGCCGCCGATTTTCATCTCGCAAAGGACGGCGGCTCTGTCGGAGTGGATAATTTTGTCGGATTTAACAGCGACGGCACGGACGCGGAAAAATATGACGAGCTTGATTATTCGCGGGGTATTCTTTACTGCGGCAAATGTATAGTATACCGCGAAACCGATATTATCTCCGACGACATCAGAATAAATTCGGAATATTACAAAAAGATATATCTGAAAAATCACTGGCATTACGCGATGCAGATGATTTTCGCGCGGAACAAACGCTTTCTCGGCGTTCTGACGCTCTACCGCTCAATAGGCAAGGAGGACTTTACCCACGATGATATTATGATTTTGGATATGATAAAGGACCATATGGCGTTCAGGCTGTACAGTGAATACGAAAAACGCTGCGGTCATACCGAGCTTGACACAAGAGGCTTTTGCGAAAAATATCGTCTTACGAACCGCGAAACCTCCGTTCTCGAACACATTCTGCGCGGCGAGGAAAACAGCGAAATAAGTGAAAAGCTTGTTATCAGCATACATACGCTCAAAAAGCATATTCTTAATATTTACAGAAAAGCGGAGGTCAACAACAGATTGCAGCTTATGAACAAGGTGCAGGAAACAAAATTCTTTTCTACTCCAAAAGGAGTATAAAAATAAACATTTCTGCTACTTGAAACTTATATACAACAGTGCTACAATTACGTTAAATCAAAAAACAAACAGCAAAACGGCAATGGGGCTTAAAAAGCTCAAGTTGCCGTTTTTTGTTTTGTAAAGGAGCTGGTATCTATGAAAGAATTGGTTATCATTATACGTCCGGAGAAGCTTGAAAAGCTCAAAAGCATACTTGACGCGAAGCAATGCGGCGGTATGACGATTTCAAGCGTTATGGGCTGCGGCACTCAAAAGGGTGTTGTTGAGGATAACGCCGTAAACGTAATCAAGGGATTTAAAACCAACATCAATCTTTTGCCGAAAATCAGGGTTGAGGTGGTTGTAAGCGACAGCGAGGTTGAGGATATAATAACCGAGCTGCGCGATAAAATTCCGACCGGTCACGTCGGCGACGGTAAGGTTTTCATAAGAGATATTGCGGGCGCGGTAAGGCTGAGAACCGGCGAACGCGACGACAAAGCGCTGTAGACAAGAGGTGATTTGCTATGTCAGTAGTTGTTGAACTCAGAAATGTAAATAAAATCTACGGCTCAAATCACGTTGTAAAGGATTTGAACCTTGACGTGTACGAGGGCGAATTTCTTACTCTGCTCGGCTCCTCGGGCTGCGGAAAAACCACTACGCTCAGAATGGTAGCCGGATTTGAGGAGCCGTCGAGCGGCGAGATACGCGTACAGGGCGAGGATATTCACAATAAGGAGCCGTTTGAAAGGGACGTAAACACGGTATTTCAAAGCTACGCGCTTTTCCCGCATATGACGGTATATGACAATGTAGCCTACGGACTGAAAATGAAAAAGGTAAAAAAGCCGGAAATAAAGGAGCGCGTGACCGAAATGCTTGAGCTTGTTCAGCTCGGCGGCTTTGAGAAACGCTATCCATCACAGCTTTCCGGCGGACAAAAGCAAAGAGTCGCAATCGCCAGAGCGCTTATTAACAGACCCAAGGTGCTGCTTTTAGACGAGCCTCTCGGCGCGCTTGACTTAAAGCTTAGAAAACAGATGCAGCTTGAATTAAAGCGTCTGCAAAAAAAGCTGAACATCACGTTTATATATGTAACGCACGACCAGGAGGAGGCACTCACGATGAGCGACCGAATTTGCATAATGGACGAGGGCGTTTTACAGCAGGTCGGCACTCCGGCGGAAATTTATGAGTCGCCCAAGACGCGGTTTGTCGCAACGTTTATAGGCGAGACAAATCTTTTCGACGGCGTTGTTTCGGGTGTTGCGGACGACAGAATGAGTATACACATAGAACCGGGCGATTTTGAGGTTCCGCGCGAGGATTTCAAAGCCGGAGAAATGCTTGTAATATCCGTAAGACCGGAAAGAATGCTATATTCCGCGGAGCCGGTTGAGGGATTTAATCTTGAGGGTATCGTTAAGGAGCAGATTTATGTAGGCTCGATACTCAAAACGGTTGTCACTCTTTCAAACGGAAACGAGATAAAAATAGAGCGTCTTGCCGGTCAGGAGCTGCCCGCGGGCGGCAGAGTATTTCTTTATTGGAAAGACGGCGACGCCAAGCTTATACGCTCTTATGACAACGTATTCGCGGAAGCGGTTGAAAATATTGTTTTGCGGTAAGGAGGGATTTATATGGCTAAGCTTTCAAGACATACCTTCCGTTCAAACACACTGCCGGCGATAACCACTGTCGGACCGGTTACGCTATGGCTCGCGTTCTTCGTGGCGGTACCGCTTATATACGTGTTCATTATGAGCTTTTGCAGTCTTGACGAGGGATATAACGTGGTGTTTAAATTCACGCTCGCGAATTACCAACGTCTGCTTGACCCGAATTACATTCAGATTTACGGCACGTCGATTTTCGTCGCGTTTATCACAACGGTGCTGTGCATCGTCGTAGGGTATCCGTTCTCGTTCCTTATTGCGAGAACGACCTCAAAGCATAAGGCGCTGTTGTATATGCTTGTGATTATCCCGTTCTGGACAAATTCGCTTATAAGAATTTACGGCTGGAGGACGCTTTTGGGTACGAACGGTTGGATAAACAATCTGCTGATAATGATGAATCTGACTGACACGCCTATTGAGTTTTTGTATAACCGCGGAGCGACTATATTGGGTATGTTTTACTGCCTGTTTCCGTATATGGTATTGCCGCTCTACAGCGCTATAGAAAAGCTCGATAAGAGCTTAATTGAGGCGTCCGCCGACCTGGGCGCGAAGAGCCGCTCCACATTCACGCGTGTTATAATTCCGCTCACGATGAGCGGCATATTCTCCGGCAGCATTATGGTATTTATTCCGAGCCTGGGTTATTTCTTCGTGTCGGATATTTTGGGCGGCGGAAATTCGGACGTTATCGGAAACCTTATCGAGCGTCAGTTCCAAAGCGGCAACAACTGGCCCTTGGGCGCGGCACTGTCGATTATACTTATTCTGATAACACTGCTGTTGGTAAAGCTTTATCAAAAGCTCGGCGGCGATATGGATAATTTGGGGGTGTGATAAATGAGCAGACGAATAAAATCATCGATAAAAAAGATTGCGGGAATAGTATTCTGCACATTGGTATACATATTCCTCTTTCTGCCGATTTCGGTTATAGTGGCAAACTCGTTTAACGCGACCACCTCAAAGCCGTATCTGACGTGGAAGGGATTCACATTCGACTGGTACGTAAAGCTCTTTGACAACACATCGCTTTTATCATCCTTCGGGGTCACAATAGCAATCGCCGTGATAAGCACCCTGCTTGCCACCGCGATAGGAACGATAGCGGCGGTCGGAATGTATAAATATAAATTCCGCGGCAAGGGAATTATAGACGGACTTTTGTATATACCGGTTGTAATACCGGAGATAGTGCTGGGAATATCGCTTTTGACGCTGTTCTCGAACACGCATATTCCGCGCGGTATGATTTCGCTTGTGCTTGCGCATACCACATTTTCAACGCCGTACGTAATCTTCAATGTCCGCGCAAGGCTCTCCGGCTATGACGGCTCCATCGAGGAGGCAAGCATGGACCTGGGCGCGAACAGGCTCACAACCTTTAAAAACATCACTCTGCCGGTGCTTGCGCCGGGTATAGGCGCGGGCGCGCTGTTGGCGTTCACGCTTTCGATAGACGATGTAATCGTAAGCTATTTCACAAACGGTCAGGTAAAGACATTCCCGCTAAAGGTAATGGAATCGATAAAGAGCGGCGTCGCGCCGGACGTAAACGCGCTGTCAACGCTTATATTGGTAGGTACGATTGTGCTTGTTATATTAACACAAAGTAATCTTTTTAAGAAAAATAAATAGAAAAGGAGTTTTTATTATGAAAAAGGGAGTTTTCACAACAAAAAAGGCAATATCACTTGCGACCGCGGCGGTAATCGCGGCGGGAGCGCTTACGGTCACAGGATGCGGCGGTTCAACCGAAACGGCGGACGGCACCTCGACCACGCTTAACATCTACACATGGACGGAGTATATCCCCGATTCCGTAATCGAGAAATTCGAGGATGAAACGGGCATAAAGGTAAACCACACGACATTCTCCTCAAACGAGGATATGCTTGCAAAGGTAAAATCCGAGGATGATGACGCGTTCGACATTATTCAGCCGAGCGATTATATGGTTGAGCAAATGGCATCGCAGGGTATGCTTGCGGAGCTTGACCTTGATAAGCTTACAAACCTGTCGAATATAGGCGAGCAGTATCTTGACCCGTCCTATGACCCGGGCAATACATATTCAATCCCGTACCTCGGCGGCGTTGAGGCAATCGCGGTAAACACCGATATGGTTACGGACGAGATAACCTCGTATGACGATTTGTTTGACCCGCAGTACGCGTCGCAGATCGTCCTGCTTGACGATTTCCGCGCGGTTATCGGTATGACGGCTAAGAGCCTGGGCTACAGCATGAGCACGTCGGACGAAACGGAGCTTGCCGAGATAAAGGAAAAGCTGCTTTCAATCAAGCCGAATGTAAAGCTGTATGACTCCGACAGCCCCAAGTCGGCGCTTATATCGGGTGAATGCTCGATCGCGTCAGTATGGAGCGCTGAGGTTGCGCTCGCAATGGAGGAGGTAGACTCAATCGAGGTTGTATACCCCGAGGAGGGCGCGTATCTCTTTATGGATAACTGGGCAATTCCCGCGGGCTCAAAGAATATCGACGCGGCTATGGAATTTATAAACTTTATGCTTGACGCGGAAAATATGGCGCTGATTCTTGAGGAATTCCCGTATATGTGCCCCAACACGGCGGCTGTTGAATTGATGGGCGAGGAATACGCGGCGAACCTTGCGAAAAATCTTCCGGCAGAGGTTATCGAAAAAGGTGAGTATATCCAAAATCTTGACAACGATACGCTCGCAATCTACGACCAAATGTGGACGGAGCTGAAAAATTAAATATGACTTAAAACAACCCTCCGACATGCGGCTGGGCGTTTTTGCGCCGCGCAATTTCCGCAAAACATATTGAAAAAAAAATAAAAAATTGCTATAATAAACACATTAGATTAGACGAGATTAGATTAGATAAATGCGATAGGGTATTTTTGCGTCTTTTTCTAATACGAAAAAGGCTTTTTTTATGCAAGCCGTATCAAACGAAAGGCGGGATATAATGTTTAATTTAACGATAGACGAGGTAAAGGAGCTGGCTAAGGACTACAATATGATTCCTCTTACCGCGGAATGCTACGCCGATATGGATACGCCCATAAGCGTGTTTAAGCGTATGCAGACGGAGCGCGACTGCTTTTTGCTTGAAAGCATCGGTCAGAACCACGTTACCGCGAGATTTTCCTTTATAGGCAGAAATCCTTTTTTAACCTTTAAGAGCCTTGGCGATGAGATAACCGTCACGGACTATACCGGCAAGACAAGCACATACACCGGTAAGCCGATGGAGGAGCTTGAAAAGCTGGCAGGGAAGTATAAAGCGCCGAAGCTGGAGAATATACCCTCCTTTAACGGCGGCGCGGTGGGATTTTTCGCGTATGACATAATCCGTCAATATGAGGATTTGCCGAATACAAATCCCGACGAGCTGAATATACCCGATATGCACTTTATGCTTATGGACGAGATAATCGCCTTTGACCATGTGCGTCAAAAGATTGTTATTATAGTAAATATTCACGCCGAGGGCGATATTGAAAATCAGTATAAAAAGGCGACCGGCAGACTGCTTGATATTCAGCGTGAAATGTCCGACTTGTCGCCGCTTATGAAAAAGGAAAGCCGCGAATACCGTTCCTCGTCCAAAATGAAATCCAATATGACAAAAGAGGAATTTTGCGCAAATGTGGAAAAGGCAAAGGAGTATATAAAGAACGGCGATATATTCCAGGTGGTGCTGTCGCAGCGGTTTACCGTTGAAACAAACGTAAATCCTTTCAATACCTACAGAGCGCTCAGGCTTATAAACCCGTCGCCGTATATGTATTATCTGAATTTCGGAGATTATCAGATTGCGGGAGCGTCGCCGGAAATGCTTGTCAGAGTGGAGAACGGAATTGTTCAGACGGGACCCATAGCCGGTTCGCGTCCGCGCGGCAAGAATGTCGAGGAGGATATGGCTCTTGAAAAGGAGCTTTTGTCAGACGAAAAGGAGCTTGCGGAGCATACCATGCTTGTGGATTTGGGCAGAAACGACATAGGCAGGGTAAGCGAGTTCGGCTCGGTTAAGGTGACAAGGTTTAAATACGTGGAACGCTTTTCGCATATAATGCATATTATATCCGATGTTGAGGGTAAGCTCAGGAGCGACAAAAGCTGCTTTGACGCGCTCGGCTCAACGCTGCCGGCGGGAACGCTTTCCGGCGCGCCGAAAATCCGCGCCATGGAGATAATCGACGAGCTTGAGAAAACAAAGCGCTCGGCATACGGCGGAGCGATAGGATATATCAGCTTTAACGGTAATTTTGACAGCTGCATCACTATCCGCACCGGAGTTTTTAAGGACGGCAAGGCGTATATCCAGGCGGGCGGCGGAATTGTATATGATTCTGTACCGGAAAAGGAATATCAGGAATCTGTTAATAAGGCGATGGCGGTTTTGCGCGCCATTGAGGAGGCGGGTGACATAGTATGATTATAATGATTGATAATTACGACTCATTCACATACAATTTATACCAGTATATCGGCACGATAAATCCCGATATTGAGGTGTACAGAAACGATAAAATCACGGTTGACGCCGTTTTGGCGAAGAATCCGAGCCATATTATCCTGTCCCCGGGACCCGGATTTCCGAAGGATGCTGGAATATGCGTTGATTTGATTAAGGCGGCGGAGAATATCCCGATTTTGGGCGTGTGCCTCGGACATCAATCGATAGGCGAGGCTTTCGGCGGAAAAATAGTCCACGCGCCGCGTATAATGCACGGCAAAAGAGATTTTGTGACGGTCAATATGGACTGCCCCGTTTTCAAGGGACTCGGCAAAACGGTAGAGGCGGGAAGATACCATTCTCTTGTGATAGAGGAGGAGTCACTGCCCGACTGTCTTGAGATAACCGCCAGAAGCGACGACGGGTGCATTATGGGCGTAAAGCATAGGGAAAGACCCGTATTCGGAATACAGTTTCACCCGGAATCCGTGCTAACTCCGAACGGAATGAAAATGATTGAAAACTTTTTGGAAATATGATTAAACGGAAACAGACAAAAACCGCGAGCTTTTGTCTGTTTTTCTTTTTGCAGCGGTTGACAATGCAGGGGTAAAATGATATAATAAACAATGTATATTTATAGATAAACCAACATCGGAGGGTATAATGATAACAGGAAAACAGAGGGCATTTTTAAGGAAAACGGCGCACGCGCTCGAGCCGATATTTCAAATAGGCAAGGAGGGCGTGACCGACGCGGTCATAGACGGACTGGACAAGGCGCTTACAAAGCGTGAAATTTTAAAGGTGCATATACTTGAAACAGCGCTTTTGGATACGCGCGACACCTGCAACGAGGTCGCGAGACGTCTTAACGCGGAGCCGGTACAGGCGATAGGAAACAAGTTTATAATTTACCGCAGGTCCGATGAGGAAAAATACAGGAAAATCGAGCTGCCGAGGAAATGAAAAGAATAGGAATAATGGGCGGCACCTTCAATCCCGTGCATAACGCTCATCTGATGATAGCCGAAACGGCGCGCGGAGAATACAGCTTGGATAATATAATTTTTATAACGGGCGGAAACCCTCCGCATAAGCAGGGCACGCTTGACGCGCGGCACCGCTTTAATATGACGCGTATCGCGATAGACGGAAACGACGCCTTTTCCGATGATGATTTTGAGGTAAGGAACGATAAAAAGTCCTACAGCGTGAACACGCTTGAATATTTGAAAAGCAAATATCCCGAGGACGAGCTGTTTTTCATAATAGGCGAGGATTCCCTAAAGGATTTACCGAAATGGTATATGCCCGAAAAAATACTTTCAATGTGTTCGCTTTTGGTGTTTCCGAGAAAATCCCGTGAAAGCCTGACAGAAACGATAAATGAAATGCGGAAAAGATATAACGCGGATATTTTCCCCATATCCGCTCCGGTAATCGGGCTGTCGTCAACGGATATAAGGGACAGAATACGTACCGGCAAAACGGTGCGCTATATGGTGCCCGATAAAGTAATTGAGTATATAAAATTGAATAATTTGTACGAGGATTAACGTGAAAAATAAGCTGCGCATCTCACCATTATTCGGAGCTTGAAGTATACAACTCAGCACCTTTTGCCTACGGCAAAAGGTCAGCCTACGGCTGCCCGCATTTCTTTGCGGTGCGAATACGACTGCGCTCCTCATAACGACCCATTGATTTGCAAAGCAAATCAAAAGGCTTGCTTCTTTTCCACGTTATGATTTAAACCGCCGCAAGGCGGCGGAATGGAGATAGAAATATGAAAGAAAAGCTGAAAAAAACGCTCAGTCCAAAACGGTACGCCCATTCGTTGGGCGTGGCGGACGAGGCGAAAAGACTTGCCTTAAAGTACGGCGCGGACGAGGAAAAAGCGTATACGGCGGGACTTCTGCACGACTGCGCAAAGGGATATTCAATCGAGGAACAGATTGAGCTTTGCGAAAAATTGAATGTTCCGTTAGATGACGCGGCGCTGCAATGTCCTCCCGTGATTCACGGATTTTTGGGCAGCGTTATCGCAAAAACCGAATACGGCATAAACGATGAGGAAATTTTAAGCGCGATTAAATATCACACTGTGGGACGCGCGGGAATGTCCCTTTTGGAGAAGATTGTTTATATTGCCGATATGACCGAGGTAAACCGCGATTTTGACGGAGTGGAAAAGCTCAGAGAAACACTGGAGCGCGGCTTAAACGAGGCTTTAATGCTTTCTGTCGAGCAGCAGCTTAAGCTTCAGACAAAAAGACGGGGCGTAATTCACCCGAATATAATATATATGTGGAATGACTTGCTGAAGGAGAATGGAAATGCAAAATAAAAAGGTAGAAATAATCACAAAGGCTCTTGACGATAAAAAAGCGACCAATATCGAGGTGCTTGACGTTTCGGAGCAGACATCACTCGGCGATTATTTTATAGTCGCGTCATGTCAGTCAACGGTGCAGGTAAGGGCGTGCGTTGACGAGGTTGAGGAGAAAATGCAGGACGCCGGTTTTGTGGTAAACCACAAGGAGGGTTACCGCGGAGGAAGCTGGATACTGATGGATTACGGCGATATAATCGTGCACGTAATGCAGCAGGAGATGCGCGAGTTTTACGCGATTGAGCGACTGTGGGACGATGCCGGCACGGCAACTGTGACAGAGAAAGAATAATATACAAAAGGAGTTTATATACCAATGGAAAGTTACAATTTTAAAGCCATCGAAAAAAAGTGGCAGGACAAGTGGGAGGAAGCGGGCGCGTTTCATGCCGAAACAAACAGCTCCAAACCCAAATACTTTGCGATGATAGAGTTCCCGTATCCGTCGGGAGCGGGTTTGCACGTAGGACACCCGAGGAGCTATACTGCGCTTGATATTATCGCGAGAAAGCGCCGTATGGAGGGATACAACGTGCTTTATCCGATAGGCTGGGACGCTTTCGGTCTGCCTACGGAGAATTTTGCGATAAAGAATAAGGTTCACCCGAAAATTGTTACCGAGAAAAATATTGCCAATTTCACACGTCAGCTGAAAATGCTCGGTTTTTCATTCGACTGGTCAAGAGAGGTCAACACCACAGATCCGAATTATTATAAATGGACGCAGTGGATTTTCCTACAGCTTTTCAAGCACGGTCTTGCGTATAAGCAGGAGATGCCTATAAACTGGTGTACCGGCTGCAAGGTGGGACTTTCAAACGAAGAGGTTGTAAACGGCGTGTGCGAACGCTGCGGCAGCGAGGTTGTTCAGAAAAGGAAGAGCCAGTGGATGCTGAAAATCACGGAATACGCACAGCGGCTCATTGACGACCTCAATGATGTTGATTACCTTGAAAAGATAAAAACTCAGCAGAAAAACTGGATAGGCAGAAGCGAGGGCGCGGAGGTTAAATTCAAGCTCTCCACGGGCGATGAAATGGTTGTGTACACAACCCGCGCTGATACGCTGTTCGGCGCGACATACACGGTTATGTCGCCGGAGCATGAGCTTGTTGAAAAAATGAAGGACTCGATAACGAATTATGACGAGGTCCTCGCGTATAAAGCGGCTGCGGCGAAGAAGTCCGAATTTGAGCGCACGGAGCTTGCAAAGGAAAAGACCGGCGTTAAGCTTGAGGGCATTTACGCGGTAAATCCCGCGAACGGCGATAAGCTGCCGGTGTTCATTTCCGACTATGTTCTTGTAACCTACGGCACGGGCGCCATTATGGCGGTTCCCGCGCACGACAGCCGCGACTGGGAGTTTGCAAAGAAATTCAATCTTCCTATCATAGAGGTTGTTTCGGGCGGAAAGAATGTTCAGGAGGAGGCTTATACGGACGTTTATAAGGGCAATATGGTAAATTCCGGATTCCTTAACGGACTGCCCGTAAAGCAGGCGATTCCGACAATGATAGATTGGCTTGAAAAAGAGGGACTCGGCAAGAGAAAGGTAAACTTCAAGCTGCGCGACTGGGTATTTTCGCGTCAGCGTTACTGGGGCGAGCCTATTCCGCTGGTACACTGCGATAAGTGCGGTTGGGTAGCGATTCCGGAAAGCGAGCTGCCGCTTGAGCTGCCGGAGATTGAAACCTTTGAGCCGGGCGAGAACGGCGAATCGCCGCTTGCAAAGGCATATGACTGGATAGAAACAACCTGTCCCCACTGCGGCGGCAAGGCTCAGCGCGAAACCGACACAATGCCGCAATGGGCAGGCTCAAGCTGGTACTTCCTGAGATATATGGACCCGCATAATAACGATGCTTTAGCATCAAAAGAGGCGCTTGAATATTGGTCGCCCGTTGACTGGTATAACGGCGGTATGGAGCATACAACGCTGCATCTGCTCTACTCTCGTTTCTGGCATAAATTCCTATACGATATAGGCGTGGTTCCGACAAAGGAGCCGTATATGAAGCGTACCTCTCACGGTATGATTTTGGGCGAGAACAACGAGAAGATGTCAAAGTCAAGGGGAAATGTGGTAAATCCCGATGATGTTGTAAATGAGTTCGGCGCGGACGCGTTCAGAACATATGAAATGTTTATCGGAGCGTTTGACCAGTCAACGCCGTGGTCACAGCAGGGATTAAAGGGCTGCTACAAATTCCTTGAAAGAGTATGGAATTTGCAGTCGATAGTAAATGACTGCGAGGAATACAGCGCGGACCTTGAAAAGACAATGAACAAGGCTATAAAAAAGGTAAGCGAGGACTTCGAGAGAATGAAGTTTAATACGGCTATCGCAACGCTGATGAGCCTTGTAAATGATTTTTCGCGTAAAGGCTCCGTAACCAAGGGCGAGTATAAAACGCTTATCACGCTTTTGAACCCTGTCGCGCCGCATATGACGGAGGAGCTTTGGCTGACATACGGAAACGGCGGACTGCTTTCGCTTGAGCCGTGGCCGAAATTTGACGAGGAAAAGACCGTTGACGACGAGATTGAAATAGTGGTTCAGATAAACGGTAAAATCAAGGATAAGCTTATGATTCCGGCGGGACTTGATAAGGACGGCACACAGGAGGCGGCGATGAACACCGATAAGATTAAGTCCCTTATCGAGGGCAAAAACGTCGTTAAGGTTATAGCCGTTCCGGGTAAGCTTGTTAATATTGTTGTGAAGTAATGATTAAATCAAATTTGCAAAAAAGTGCCGGCAAAAGGCACTTTTTGCTTTAGAAACAAATTTAAAAATAAATTCAGAGATAAAACGGGAGGAAAGAATGGACAGCTTAATTTACAGCTTAAACGCCACATTGCCGGTATTTTTGGTAATAGTGGTCGGATATTTTTTAAAGCAGATAGGTATTTTAAACGACGCGTTTGTAAAAACGGCGAATAAATTCAATTTTGTTGTAACACTGCCGGTATTGCTGTTTGTGGACTTGTCCTCAACGGATATAATCGGCGATTTTGACCTTTCGTATGTGCTGTTTTGCGCCGTGACCACCACGGTTGTGTTTTTGGGATTGTGGCTCGGCGCGAGGCTTATCCTAAAGGACAAATCGCTCATAGGTGAATTTGTGCAGGCGGGATACCGGAGCAGCGCGGCAATTCTGGGCGTTGCGTTTATAGAGAATATTTACGGCGACAGCGGTATGGCGCCGGTCATGATAATCGGCTGTGTGCCGCTGTTTAACATATTCGCGGTGCTTGCTCTCACGTTCGAGGGCGGAAAAAGCGCGGACGGCGCGGCGAATATCAAGAAATCCATTATAAACATCATAAAAAACCCTATCATAATAGGAATAGCATTGGGCGCGGCGGCGTCGCTTTTAAGAATCGATTTCCCCGTAATAATAGACAAAACCCTGTCATCGCTTGCAAAAATAGCATCGCCCCTGGCGCTTATAACAATAGGCGCGGGCTTTGAGGGCAGAAAGGCTGTCGCTAAAATCAAGCCGACAATCGCCGCGTCAATGATAAAGCTTGTAATTTTGCCGGCGGTTTTTCTGCCGATAGCGGTAAGGCTGGGATTCAGGGATCAGGCGCTTGTCGCGCTTTTGATAATGCTCGGCTCGCCCACAACGCCGTCAAGCTACATAATGGCTAAAAATATGGGACACGAGGGCGTCTTGACATCGAGCGTTGTGGTGACGACAACGCTTCTTTCATCCGTAACTCTTACGGCGTGGATATTCCTGATGCGGTATTTCGGGTATATTATCTGATATTTGAATTGTATAATTTAGTTTTTATGCTTGCAAAAAAGCACTATATGTAGTAAAATATTTTGAGAACTATTATATATACGGAGGAAAGAATGAATGAAAGCGATAGCCGCGACAAAAAACAAGGGCAAAATCAGAGAAATGCGGGAGATACTGTCACCGCTCGGCTTTGACGTAGTATCACAGCAGGAAATCGAAATAGACATAGACGTTGAGGAAACAGGCGACACATTTGAAAAGAACGCGCTTATAAAGGCGAGAGCGGTTGCCATGGTGTGCGACTATCCCGTGCTGGCGGACGATTCGGGGATATGCGTTGACGCGCTGGGCGGTGCGCCCGGAGTAAGGAGCGCGCGTTACGCCGGAGATAACGCGACGGACGCGGACAGAATAAACAAAATGCTCGCGGAAATCGGCGGCAGTGAAAACCGCGGCGCGAAATTTGTTACGGCGGTTGCCTTTATATTTCCGGACGGCAAGGAAATAACCGCGTCGGGAGAGGTCAAGGGACATATCACAAAGGAGCCTATGGGTGATAACGGCTTCGGCTACGACCCGATATTCTATTGCGATGAGCTCGGCAAGACCTTCGCGCAGAGCAGCGACGATGAGAAAAACAGCGTCAGCCACAGAGGAAGAGCGTTAAAAAACCTTTACGATAAATTAAAGAATATGGAGGAAGAACAATTATGATGGAGGATATTTATTTGGAATATCTTGTAAAAAGGAAGAAAACAGGCTCTCAAATAGCCATTGTCGCGCTGATAATAGCCGCGGGAGTGATTTTAAGCGTCGCGCTGTTTTTGGTTACATATGCGGCGGCGTTCTATCTTTCGGGAACGGAAATCGGCTCGTTCGCGTTCAGCATAGGACTTGTGCTTATCGCGCTCCTATGGTACGGAGCGTATTTGCTCCTGAGTATGCAGAACGTCGAGTACGAGTACATCCTAACAAACAGCGAGCTTGACATAGACAAGGTAATGTCCAAAAAGGGACGAAAGCATCTTGTCAGCTTTGACTTTAAGGATATAAGCGTGTGCGCGAATATAAAAGACAATGAGCATAACCATGACTATATCAACGTACCCGTAAAAAAGACCTACGACGTCACCGGAGACAAGATAGGCGGAAATATATATTTCGCGGACTTTTCGGAAAAGGGCGAGAGAATAAGGGTGCTGTTTCAGCCGACCTACAAAATGATAAGCTCCGCCAAAAAGTTTAACCCGAGGAATATATTTGTTATGGAGGAATAGCGATGAAAGCGTGCTTTGCATCGGAAATGAGAGGCGTGGACAGAGCGGCGAGCGAAATCGGCGGCATACCGAGTATTGTGCTTATGGAAAACGCCGCAATAGCGTGCGTGAACGAGCTGAAAAAAGATTTTGCCGACCTTGCGGATAAAAGCGCCGCCGTTTTCTGCGGAAAGGGAAACAACGGCGGCGACGGCTTCGCCATAGCGAGGCATTTGCATAATATGGGTGTCAACGTGTCGGTGTACCTTGTGTGCGGCAGAGAGCTTAAGGGCGACGCGAAAATTAATTTTGACATAATCAATAAAATGAATATCGAAATCGACGTTATATGCGACACGGAAAATCTGAAATATATCATCCGCTCGAACGATATTATCATAGACGCGGTTTACGGCACCGGCATACACGGCACGGTGGGCGGAATAAGCTATGACGTTATAAACGAGATAAACGAAAACGCAAAATACATTATGTCCGTCGATGTTCCCAGCGGTATAAATTCCGACAGCGGCGAGATATGCGGCATATGTATAAAGGCGGATAAAACCGTCACATTCGCCGCCTATAAGGTCGGTATGCTGATGTTTCCGGCGGCGGATTATACCGGCGAGGTGACGGTCGCGGATATTTCCATACCCGATTATATCATAAACGGACAGAACCTTAAAATCAACGTAACCGATGATAAATTTGTGAGAGAGCATTTTCCCGCGCGCGAGAACAATTCTCAAAAGGGCGATTACGGCAAGGTGCTTGTGATAGCCGGCTCGGCGGGAATGACCGGAGCGGCGTATCTCGCGTCGCAGTCGGCGGTGACGGCGGGAAGCGGACTTGTCACGCTCGCGCTCCCGTCGGAGCTTAACGGCGCTATGGAGGCTAAAACAACGGAGGTAATGACCGTTCCGCTAAGCGGAGAGGACGGGCATATTTCCTTTGACGCGTCCGAGGAAATTTTAAGACGTATTGACGCGGCGGACACGGTGCTGATTGGTCCGGGACTCGGCAGAGCAAGGGACATAGCGAAAATACTTGAAACCGTTCTTAATCATTCAAGGGTGCCGGTTATAATCGACGCGGACGGAATAAACGCGGCGGCGCTCAATATGGATATTTTAAGCGGCTGTACCTGCCCCGTTATTTTCACGCCGCATACCGTGGAGATGTCGCGGCTCACCGGATTTGACAAGGATTATATAGAGGACAACAGACTTGTGGTGTCAAAGGAATTTGCCGAGGAGTACGGCGTTACGGTTATATTAAAGGGACACCACACCATAGTAACAGGTCAGGACGGAGAGCAATATATTAATATTACAGGCAACTCAGGTCTTGCCACAGGCGGCAGCGGCGATGTGCTTGCGGGCATAACGGCGTCACTCGTATCCAGGGGGATAGGGGAAACGGCGGCGGCCGCCATGGCGGTATACATACACGGCAAAGCGGGAGATATTGCGAGGGATAAATACGGAATCGAGTCCGTCACCGCGTCAAGGGTAATGGAATGTATTCCGTATGCCCTAAGGCAAATATTACAGGTTGAAAAGCCGAAAACAATGTGATACAATCAAGGAGAATTAAAAATGGACAAAAGAACATGGGCGGAGGTTGACCTTGACGCTATCGCTCATAACATAAAGGAAATAAGAAGAATAACAAACCCCGCCTCAAAAATAATGGCGGTGGTAAAGGCGGACGCTTACGGACACGGCTTTTTGGAGGTCACAAAAACGCTTTTGGAAAACGGAGCCGACTGCTTGGCGGTCGCGGTTTTGCAGGAGGGTAAGCAGCTTCGGAGCCGCGGAGTGACCGTTCCCATATTGATACTCGGGGCGAGCGGCGAGGAAACAGTTGAGGATTTGATTAATTTTGATATAACTCCGAGTGTGTTCACATATGAATTTGCCAAGGCGCTCTCGTACGCGGCGGAAAAAAAGGAAAAGGTCACGAAAATTCATATCAAGATAGACACCGGCATGAGCCGCATAGGCTTTCTTGCCGGCGGCGACAATGACGAGATAGTCGAGGAAATCCTGAAAATTTCAAGACTTCCGTATATCGAGATAGAGGGAATATTCTCTCATCTTGCCACGTCGGACGAATATGACAGCGCGTATACTTTTTTGCAGTACGAGCGTTTCACGGACGTGTGCGAAGGATTGGAGGAGAGGGGCTTGCATATTCCCGTAAAGCATATATGCAACAGCGCGGGAATAATGATGTATCCCCAAATGCACCTTGACATGGTGCGTCCGGGAATAATTCTTTACGGAATGTACCCGTCGGACGAGGTGGATAAGTCAAGGCTTGACCTAATACCCGCTATGACGCTTAAATCGACCGTTACTCACGTAAAGGAGGTCGAGGCGGGCAGAGGCGTAAGCTACGGGAAGGAGTACATAACCGACAGGAAAACAAAAATAGCGACTGTTCCCATCGGTTATGCAGACGGATATTTAAGAGGACTTGCCAAGCAGGGGAAAATGATTGTAAACGGTGTAAGGGTTCCTATTATCGGAAGAATTTGTATGGATCAGTGTATGATTGACGTTACAAATGTTCATAATATTGATAAGGGTGACGAGGTAATCATTTTCGGACGCGAGGGCGTCACAATAGACGACCTTGCGAAATGGCTTGATACCATAAACTATGAAATATCATGCGTAATAGGCAAGCGTATTCCGAGGATTTACACTAAAAACGGAAAGGCGGTGAAGGTATTAAATTACCTTATGTAGCAAAGGTACGGCGCGGCGCGCGGCTGAAAAATGAAGAAGGGGGCCTGATTGCTTTGTCACAAATCAAAAAATCCGAAAAAGAGGCGCTAATAAAGCAGCTTGAAAACGGTTATAAGGAAATGGCGGATATAAATCTTGAAATGGCGCAAATGTGTTTGGAGGCGGATAACGAAAGTCTTTCGCAGTGTGAGGAAAAACTTATGGAGTGTGAGTAAATGTGATTGTGAAAAGAGGAGATATTTATTATGCCGATTTAAGCCCCGTTGTCGGGAGCGAGCAGGGCGGTATACGCCCCGTGCTTATCATTCAAAACGATGTCGGCAATAAATACAGTCCCACGGTTATCGCCGCGGCGATAACAAGCCGCATAAACAAGGCTAAAATGCCCACGCATATAGAGCTTGCGGCAAATGATTACGGACTGAACAAGGATTCGGTGGTTCTGCTTGAGCAGATTAGGACGATAGACAAAAGACGGCTACGAGAGAAAATAGGCCGCATAGACGGCGGACTGATGGACAGCGTGAATAACGCCTTGTCCATCAGCTTCGGCATCGGCGGTATTTGATATATGATGTGTAGTATAAGCTACATATAAAAAACGGTTCCCGCGTTTTCGCGGGAGCCGCTTTTTTTATTCCTCGTCAAAGTCGGTGCTTTCCATTTTTTCGACGTTGCGCAGCTTGCGCTCCATAGCGCGCATACGCGTGCCTATAAGCTTGTCAAGGTCCTGGTTGACCTGATTGATGTGCTTCTGGGAGCTTTCAAGCACGGAGGAGAATTTTTCAAATTCGGACTTCACCTCGCCCAAAACCTTCCAAACCTCCTCGGAACGCTTTTCGAGAGCGAGCGTTTTAAAGCCCATCTGCAATGAGTTAAGCAGCGCCGCCATTGTGCTCGGACCGGCGATGTTGATTTTATAATCGCGCTGTAAAGCCTCCACCAAGCCGCGGCTTACCGCCTCCGCGTAAAGCCCCTCCGTCGGCAGGAACATTATAGCGAAATCGGTGGTGTACGGCGGCTCGACATACTTTGTATGTATATCCTTCGCAAATTGCTTGATTCGCGAAACAAGCACCTTCGCGGCGCTTTCGACCTCCGCGCTGTCCCCGCCCGCGTATGCGTCCTGTAGGTTGGAATAAGCGTCGAGCGGAAATTTTGAGTCAATCGGAAGATACACATACTCGCCGTCATCGTGAGGCAGCTTAACCGCAAATTCCACCACGCGCGAGCTTCCCGGGACGGTGGCGACATTCTCCTCGTACTGCTCCGGAGCGAGTATTTCCTTAAGTATCGCGCCGAGCTGTATCTCGCCGAGTATTCCGCGCGTTTTCACATTGGAAAGAACCTTGCGCAAATCATTCACGCCGGAGGAAAGAGATGATATATCCGCAAACCCCTTGTACATATCGGCAAGATGCTTTTCCATACTGGAGCGTATGCTTTTTATCTCGCGGTCCATCTGCGCGAACCGGTCGGTCTGCATGGTGCCGATTGTTTTCTGATTTTCCGAAACAATGTCCGAAAACATTTTCACGCTGCGCTCCGTGGAGCTGTTGATGCTTTGCTCAAGCTGTGTGTTGTCCGGCTTTTCCGGCTTGTTTACGATGATTGCGATAAGTGTGGCAATCACGCATATTAACAGAACAGAGAGCAGTATAATAATTATAATTTCCATAAAAATTTCCTTTCTGTCGGGTTGACCGATACCTATTATACATTACAAAACAGAAAAAATCAACAAAATTAAGAGTTTTTTTCATATAAATTCTTGATAAATTTCATAGTATGGTGTATAATGTACATATGAGAACAAATGTAAGGGGATGATACAAGAATATGAAAACGCCGAAGGAATATTTCAAAATCAAAATCGAAAAGGTAATCGTGCAGGTGTCGCTGCTTTCGTGCGCGTTGGTTATCGCGTCCTGCCTTATCATATATCTTGTTACCTCCGGAATAATGGTGTCCATTTTGGCGGACGCGTATGACGAGAGGGCGAACCTCACGCTTGACACTATAGAATCGCATTTGGACAACAGACTGTATCAGGACGACATCCCCGAGGTGGCATACAGCGCGGTTATAAGCTATCTTGACGCGGTAAAGGAAAACATGGCAATATCCGAGATTTTTATCGTGAAAAGGGACGCCGAGGGTAATTTCAAATACATACTTGACACCAATAACGATAAAAGCTCCGATGATATAAGGGAGGAAACCGTCACCGGCAAAATAGCCAAGAAAATAGACACGGTGTACGTCTTAAATTACGCCGGCTCGGGCGGCTTCTATTCCGTGTCCGACTCCTACAGGTACATGAATTTCTATCCCGTGAGCGACGACGGCAAAAACGTAAAGGGAATAATAGGCATCGGCATAGACGCCGGATATGTGCGCACCGCGCGTATTATAATGAATATTTTGGTGGGAATTTTAATCCTGCTGTGCTGTCTTATATCGGTGCGCTTCTCGAACGCGATTTTCAAGAAAATATCGAATCCGCTGTATCAGGACGCATCAAATACCGATAATCTTACCGGACTTAAAAACAAAAACTCGTTCTCGGTTGACCTGCACAATATTGAGGCTAACAACACCGACAGGTATTCCGTTGTGACAATAGACCTTAACGGATTGAAGAATATAAACGACACAAGAGGTCATCAGGCGGGCGATATGTTTATTCAGCGCGCGGCGAAAATTATGAGAGGCGCGATGGAGGGAACGGATTTTATAGCCTACAGAATAGGCGGCGACGAGTTCTCCATAATCGGCAAGGATAAGAGCATGGATGAGATAAAGAGCTTTGTTGAAAAAATAAACGCCAATATCGACGAGGAAAACAAGGGCAGAGGAATGCCGATAACAATGTCGATAGGCTATGCCAAGTTTGACAAGGACAAGGACAGAAACTTCTCCATGACGATAGAGCGAAGCGACGCGATGATGTACGAAAACAAACGTCTGTATTACAAGATGAAAAATCAAACCCCAAGATAAAAAACGGCTGTCGGAAATATTTCCGGCAGTCTTATTTTTCGCCGCGGGAAATATTTCGCTTAAAATACTTGTAATGCATTGAAAAATTTGTTATAATAGGCTGTAGATTAAAACGATGAGAGGAGATTAGAATAGTGGGAAGCAAAGGAAGATACGGGGAGTACGGCGGACAATACGCGGCGGAAACCCTTATGAACGCTCTTATAGAGCTTGAGGCGGCATTCAACAAATACAAGGATGACGAGGATTTTCTGAAGGAGCTTAATTATTATCACAAGCAGTACACCGGCAGACCGTCCGTGCTGTATTACGCCGAAAAAATGACAAAGGATTTGGGCGGGGCGAAGATTTATCTCAAGCGCGAGGATTTAAACCATACCGGCGCGCACAAAATAAATAATGTAATAGGACAGTGCCTTTTGGCGAAGCGTATGGGCAAGAAAAAGGTAATAGCCGAAACCGGAGCCGGACAGCACGGCGTTGCCACGGCGACGTTCGCGACGGTTCTCGGACTTGAATGCGACGTGTACATGGGCATTGAGGACACGAAAAGGCAGGCGCTTAACGTGTTCCGCATGAAGCTTCTCGGCGCGACGGTTCATTCCGTAACGTCGGGTACCGGCACTTTAAAGGACGCGACAAACGAGGCAATGCGCGCGTGGTGCGCGAACGCTGAGGACACTCTTTACGTGATAGGCTCGGCGGTGGGACCTCACCCGTACCCGCTCATGGTCAAGCATTTCCAAAGCGTGATAAGCAAGGAAACAAAGGCACAGCTCATGGATATGGAGGGACGCTTGCCCGACGCCGTTATGGCGTGCGTGGGCGGCGGCTCGAACGCGATAGGAATGTTCGCCGACTTTATAGACGAGCCTACGGTTAAGCTGTACGGCGCGGAGGCGGCAGGTGACGGCATAGACACCGAGCGCCACGCGGCGTCAATCACAAAGGGCAGAGTGGGAGTTTTACACGGTATGAAATCCCTGTTTTTGCAGGACGAGGGCGGAAATATCATGCCGGTTTACTCAATATCCGCCGGACTTGACTACCCGGGCATAGGACCCGAGCACGCGGCAATGGCGAAATCCGGCAGAGCGGAATATTATCCTATAACGGACAAGGAGGCGGTTGACGCCTTTGTATACCTGTCGCGCATGGA
>JAJQAT010000209.1 GCA_021203665.1 Bacillota bacterium | reverse complement strand
CTTCCCACAGGAACAGTGTTTAATTCGGACAATAGAATTACCGTAACCGTAGTAACCGAAACGGGCGAACCTGTCGAGGGACTGCGTGTGCAGCTCATCGGCGACGGTGATTATGTCGAAAACGGATATACCAACATAAAGGGACAGGTAACGCTCCCGATGAGTAATTCGGATATTACGGACGAAAACGGCAGTGCAGATGTCGGCGAAATAGTTGACAGCGTTATCTATGACTATATCGTGACCGTTTCGGACGAGAACGGATTTATAGAGGACGCTCTTGTAACGCTTATTGCGGACGATAATTCAATTCTCGTATGCTTGCCGGAGGGCAATGTTATTGACTACTACAACAGAATTACGGTTAAGGTTTTGAAATCCGACGGAACAGCCGTAGAGGGTTGGAAAGTTACCGTGTACAACAAGGACGGAAGCGGCATAAGAACCGAGGTTACAGATGAGGACGGTATTGTAATAGTACCGCCGCTTAGTGAAGCTCCTATCTCGAACCCGACACCTACTCCCGACCCCGACAGCGAAGCCACACCTTTGCCGGGCGTAGATGTAACGCCCGCGCCGGACAGCACGGATGAACCTACATCAAGCGATACACCGGCAGAAACAGAAACGCCGAGTGAAACGGAAGCTCCTACGGAAACACCGAGTGAAACGGAAACACCGAGCGAGCCGACAGCGGAACCCGATTTGGGCGACGGTTCTGTTGTACAGAATAAGAGCTACAAATACCGCGTATATGTTTGGGATAACTACGGAGTTATCATGGACTTCGGATTGATTAAATTACAGGACAACGGTGACTTGATAATCGAGCTTCCCGACAACAAGCTGCTTGATGAGGATAACAAGACACACGTTAAGGTAGTAAACGAGGACGACGGCACAGCCGTTAAGGGCATAACCGTAACCGTATCGGACGTAAACGGCGATGAAGCGTCGGACATCACGAACAGCTACGGCGTCGCGATTGTTCCCATATCAGACACAGATACAACAGACGCTAACGGAAACGCACAGGTTAAAGACAGCGAGGGCAATATTTACAATGTCAATGTATCAACAGATGAAAAGGGTGCTATTGAGGGCGCAGTTGTTTCGGTTGGCGATGGTACAATCACAGTAATTTTGCCCGACGGCACAGTTATTGACTACTCCGACAGAACGACGATAACGGTCACAGACAGAGATAATATCCCTGTTGAAAACCTTCCCGTAAATGTAAAGGACAATGCAGGCGGCGACAGAACGGAGAATACCGACGCAAACGGCGTTGTTGTAGTACCGCCGAGGAACGAGTATCAGACAAATGACAGCGGAAATACAGGTGAAATCCCTGTTCCGACAGAAACTCCCGACCCTGACGCGACACCGGAGCCGAGCGCGGATCCTGACGCAACGGCAGACCCCGACGCGACGATTGAGCCTACACAAAAGCCCATTACAGAGCTTAATGTAACGGTTGAGGACGAAAGCGGAGTTATTGAGAACGCAATCGTTATATACAACGAGGATGGCACTCTTACCGTAAATCTTCCCGACGGCAAAGTTTTGGATAAGGATAACCGTATTAAGGTTACGGTAACTGACCAGGACGATGAACCGGTTGTGGGAATCAGCATAACCGTAAACGACAAAACGGGCGCGGCAGAAACAGACACCACAAACAAGTACGGATATATCATTGTTCCTGTAACCGACACCGACAACACGGACGACAACGGCGGTATTGTGGGTGAAACCGATGAGGATGATGTAAAGACGCAGTATACGGTCATCGTAGAAAACAATGACGGAAATATTCCGGACGCAGTTGTTACAATCGCCGACGGTAAGATTAGCGTTGTACTTCCCGATGATTACACACTCACAACGTCCAATCAAACCACAGTAACGGTACTCGATAAGGATTTGGAGCCTGTAAAGGGCGTATCTGTTACGGTAACGGATAAGAACGACAAGACGGCAACCAAAACCACGGACGCAAACGGTCAAATAGCCATACCCGTAAAATCGTCAAGCGGCGGTTCATCAGGCGGCAGCTCCGGCGGTTCGTCCAGTGGTGGAAGCTCAACAACCACATCAACGAAAATATCCGTTGTCGATAAGGACGGAAATACCGTGAGTGTAACAAAGTCAACGAAAAACGGTGTTACGACACTTACACTTCCCACGGGTACAACTCTTGACGGCAGCAATTATTACACAATAACCGTAACTGACAGCTCAGGTAATGCGAAATCGGGTGTTGAGATTGCTTTGCAGGACAAGGACGGCAACATATTAACAGGCACAACCGATGAAAACGGTCAGCTTATCTTACCGCCGTATGCGGAACACGCGGCGTATGTTGTGGGCTATGAGGATGGTACATTCCGCCCTGAAGGCAATATGACAAGAGCCGAAGCCGCAGCGATTTTCGCAAGAAATATTGCCGACATTGAGGATGAAAAGATAAGCAATTCAAAATCATCGTTTACCGATGTTGCAAGCAGTCTTTGGTACAGCAAATATATTGCATACCTCGAAGATTACGACATTATCGAGGGTTACGATGATAATACGTTCAGACCCGATGAGCAAATTACAAGAGCCGAGTTTGTGACAATGTGTGTAAGGTTCTACGAACTCATTGACGATATTTCAAGCGGTAACAGCAATAAGTTTACGGACGTTGCAAGCTCACATTGGGCATACAGCTATATAAACAGCGCGGTTGTTATGGACTGGATAGAGGGTTATTCCGACGGCACATTCCGTCCCGGCAATAACATCACCCGTGCCGAGGTTGTTGCGATTGTAAACAGAGTAACCGAACGCGAAGCCGATATGGACTACATCGGCGATAACCTCTCCGAGCTTAACGGTTTCAGCGATGTAAAGGATAAGACCTACTGGGCATACTACGACATCTTTGAAGCCGCAAACGAGCATAAGGCGATAACGCTTAATGATGAGGAAGCTTGGATAGAGTAATATTCCCTATTTATTGCACAGAAAAGCAGTCTTTCGGGATTGCTTTTCTTGTGCGGTAATGATATAATTAGATTCAATCAATGTATAAGCAGGAGGAATTCAAAATGCAGCATGAATGTAGAATTACTGTTTTGGAGACAAAGGTTTTTTCCGATTATCAAGAGAAATATCTTGCTGACCCGAAATCCGGCGCGTGTCCGTGTTT
>JAJQAT010000044.1 GCA_021203665.1 Bacillota bacterium | reverse complement strand
ATTCTGTTTTTTGGATGTTAAGTTGTAAAGGCGTCTGGGACAATGACTTTAATAAATTTTTAATTGATCACGGTACGCAATGTATAATCGGTTCTACGGAAAGTGTATCCTTTGCTGTTTTACTTAAATTAGTCAGTACGGTATTTGTAGAAATGCTTGAAAAAAACAACAAGGGGGCAAAAATTTCTAACGCATGGAACATGGGTGTTGATGAAAACGGCATCTGTACTTATGATAAAATAACAAATAAAAAAATAGAATTTGATGATTTTTGGAATTATTATAAGGGTACTCATTCAATCCTGAACCGTCTTAACAAAGATGAAATTAAAGAGTTTACAATAAATAATGGTATTATAGCTGAGGATTTAATTAAGGAATATCTGGAATATTATAATGATGCGTATGCATACGAAATCGAAAAAATTTATTTAACTCCGGAAGATGATAAAGATGCAGGAAGCTTTGATTATACATCTACGGTGAGCAATCACGTTAAATACATTACCCAAAACGGTGATTTTACATATGGCGGAACCGGAACATTATCGGGAACAGTCGTTAAGGGTGAAACGGTAAGAACGATACATTCCGACGGGACGTATGATGAGATTGACAATACATCCGAACCTTTAGCATATGCCAATATTTCCGCATATAGGTTTATAAATCAATTCTTTATGAACAAGGATATTTCCGAATACTACGATGAAACAGTCACCGACAAGGACGGAAAGTTCAAATTTGAGAATATTGATTGGGGACTTTACGCGGCAGAGGTCGATTATTCTTCATATGAGGGAGAGGCTTCTATCATATTGACAAGCGATACAACCGACGGTGGAAATATAGTTGCTCGCAGCGGTTATGCGTCAATGAGCGGTTATGTACAGGGATATACGGACGAAGAAAAAACAAAAACTGAATTTTTAGACGGCGCAAAAATCAGTCTTTCATCCGTTGAGGAAATTGACGGAGAATATAAAACATATGATGTCAAAACAAATTTCGATGGGTATTTTGAAATAAAAGATATAGAAGCGGGTGACTATAATATAAAAATATCTCACAGTGATTATGAGGATTATACATCAACTCTGACATTCAAAAAGGGATACGAATATAAATATGAGGAAGGCTGTTTTATACTTGAAAATGATTTAAGCACCACGGATATTGTATTTGTTTTGGATGTTTCAGGAAGTATGAATGGCACGCCTATTGAATCATTAAAATCGGCTGTAAAGAGCTTTGCGGATTCAATGATAGGCACGGATGACGCTAAAGACAGCAAGATTTCTATCGTATCATTTTCTGAAAGCGCGGCTGTTGTTTGTGAATTTACGAAATACAAAAGCACACTTTACAGTGCAGCAACAAATCTCAAAGCCGGCGGGGGAACAAATATTGAAGCGGGTTTGTCAACAGCGTATTCTATGCTTAAAAATAACGATGCCAAGAATAAAACTATTGTTCTTATGAGTGATGGTTGCCCGAATCGAGGTAAAGAAGGCAGTAGCTTGGTTGTGTATGCAAATGACATAAAAGCCGATGGAATTACAATTTATACACAGGGCTTCTTCAGCGAATTGAGCAGTGATAAAGCCGAGGCGCAAAGCCTTATGGACGATATAGCCAGTGAGGGTTATCATTATGAGATAGAAAATGCAAGCGATTTGGTAGATTTTTATGATGACCTCGCAGATCAGCTGAACGGTCAGCAATATGACCATGCCAAAATAGCTTGCCCTGTGGATGTTTCTGTCACATACAACGGAGAAACTCTTAATTCATCTGAAGACAGCTTGTGTACAAGGACAAGCTTCGGCACTCTTACTTTTGAGGAAGACGAAGAAGCAGACGAGGGCGAGGATAACAGAGTTAAGATTTTGAGGCTTAAAAGCGGGATCGAGTATGATGTTAAAATAGTCGGTACCGGAACAGGTTATATGGACTATACGGTCAGCTATATGAACGATGATGGTGTTTACGATGATATACGAAAATTCAGGAATGTGGAAATAACCGAAGATACAGTTATCGATACAACCTTAGGCTATTCAAAATCAACGATTGTAAATGTGGATGGTGACGGTGATGGCGAGTATGATATTGTCTATCAGGCAAAGAAGAATGAATATGGAGAGCTGAAAAACGAAATCTCAACCATATACATCGTGAGCGGTACGGTCATATTGCTGTTATTGATAATATCCGTTATTGCTTTGGCATTAAAATCAAGAAAAAGAAAGAAGGCGAAATAATGAATAAGACTTGCAAAAAATGCGGAGCAAAACTTGATTACGGTTCTGCCTTTTGCGGAAATTGCGGAGCAAGAATAAGCGAGAAAGTGACGAGTGATGATAAAGTAAAATCTGCTAAAACAATCGGGAAAAAATTAAAACGTATTGCCGCATTGTTAATAGTTGTAATAGTTGCTGTAGCTACTTTAAAAACAGTCAGTGCGTTTGCCGGTCGAAACGGTCTTCTGCGCGAAACAATGAAAGCGGTGAAAGAATATAATATTGATACCCTTGTCGAAAGCTCCAGCGAAATATATCTGTTTGCCGATGAAGATGATTATTTGGAAGACAAATACGAAACCCAAGTCGGATATTTTTTGGATATGTTTGAAAATACGGTGGGACACAGCTATAGATTTAGTTATGAAGTGAACGAAATTTATACAGTATCTGACAGAACCTTTGATACGGTTATCAAAAATCTCGAGAATATTTCATCGGATACCGATGTTATAAAAAAGATTGCAATTGCAGACGTTACAATGTCCGCTTCGCAGGACGGAGAAACAAAGACTGTTGATGTTAAAGTATATATGTCAAAAGAAAACAATTCATGGAAATTGCTTTATTTTGAATATTAAAATACGTGAAGCGTAAAAAAATCAGCACCGCAGGTGCGTAGCTCGAATGTGAAACATTTGTTCTTGGGGGTTGGGGCGTACACCCAACAAGCGGTATCCGGTAGCACGGATACACTGCTTGCCCAACAGTGAATCATGCTATTTTAACCGCTTATTGATAACCAAATAATTAAAAGCCACGCTTAACGCTGTACGATTTTAGGCGATATAGAGTTTTCTATGCCGCCGCGAATTGTACGGCGTTTTTTGTTTGTCAAAAAATCTCTCTGAATACCATAACACACTGATTATCGATATTAAGCGAGAAAGCTAATTTTTTAAATTATTTTTTCAAACTTATCGGGATTTGATAAGTTTGCGTGATATTTTCTATTTAAAATGGAATGTTCAGCACTTTATGAATTTTTTTGTAAACCTATTTCACAAAGGGGTGAAAAACAGCCTTCAAAATCACATTAGGTGAAAGGATGTTTTTTAAACGCCGGATGTAATCGGAGAATGTGAAATTTTTGTAAATCTTATTCTGATAGGGGTAACAAATGGGCTCAAAAATCACGTATAAGTGAAGGGATATTTCTTTGAATGCCGGATGTGGTCGAGAAATGTGAACTTTTTGTGAACATCTTCGAATGAGGGTATACAAACAGCCTTGAAATTTCCATATAAGTGAGGGACATTTTCTTAAATGCAAGATGCAGTCGGAAATATGAATATTTTGTGAACATTCTCGAAAATTACCCTTACAAAACGGCTCTTAAATCACATATAAGTGAGGGGCAATAAAAAACACGAAAACGCTAAAAGAATTAACCCTTGAAAACTGAATAAGTCATTCATCAGGTACGTTACCGATTGAGGGAGCTGTGCAGACCGAGCGCGATGATGCTTTATGTAAAGTGAGCGATAACTCGGCACTGCAAGCTTTGGAATTGCTGCCAAAGCGCGACGAGAGCAATCGGGGATAATGATACTTCTGTAATTCGCAGCCCGGTCATAATGAAGACGGGGAGGTAAATCCTATGGAGCAGTCCTGCAAGCTGCCGCTTGATGAATCCTGCCGAGGGTGCCGAGGACAAATACGGAAAAATGTACTTAACAGGAGGGATAATTTATGAGAGAAATACCAATTTGGGAAAAGAGTAATTTAACGTTGGAAGAAACCGCAGCATATTCGGGTATTGGCGTAAACAAGTTAAGGGCGATAACGGACAAGAATGATTGCGACTTCGTTTTATGGGTGGGCACGAAAAGACTTATCAAAAGACGGAAGTTCGATGAATATATCGAAAAATCCTATTCTATTTGAAAAGGGATTTTGTAAACTTTAATCGAAAATGATTGTAATGCCGATGAAATTATGCTATAATTAGAGTCATAGAACATCGGCATCTTTTTGATGAGAATTGAAAGGAGGCTGATTGTATGTCAAATACATCAAAAAAGAATAACGGAAGAAGATTGGATAAAAACAGGATAGTCTTACAGAAAGGCGAATCGTAGCGTAACGACGGCATCTACTGCTATCGCTGGACAAGCCGTGACGGAAAGCGTCACTACATATATGCGGGAACGCTTAATGAGCTTCGCGAAAAGGAAAAGCAAGTCACGATTGACGAGTACGAGGGCATAAGGACGGACAAGCCCAACACAACGGTAAACGATGTCTTTGACAGATGGTGCGACTTAAAGCGCGGTATCAAGCACAACACTTTTCAGAATTACAAGTATATGTACAATACGTTCGTAAGACCAAGCTTTGGCAGAAGCAGATTGACGACGGTTAAGAAGTCTGACATCAAGAAGTTTTATAACACATTGGTCGATGAAAGAATGTTGAAGGTTTCAACGATGGACAGCATTCATAATGTGCTGCATCAGGTGCTCGAGCTTGCTGTTGATGATAACTTCATCAGGGCCAATCCGACTGATAATATGCTGAAAGAGCTGAAACAGGCGCATAACTTCGATGTAGAGAAAAGAAAGGCACTGACCGTACAGGAACAGCAGTTGTTCATTGACTTTTTGAAAAACAGTGAACAGTATAACCATTGGTATCCGGTTTTTGCGGTAATGCTCGGAACGGGTATGCGTGTGGGCGAGACGGTCGGTTTGCGCTGGTGCGATATTGATTTTGACGAAAATCTGATAAGCGTTAATCACACTCTCGTTTATTACAACAAGGGCGACGGCAACGGTTGTTCGTTTGCGGTAAATACGCCGAAATCAAAAGCAGGTGAGAGAACGATACCGATGATTGATACCGTAAAAGCGGCATTCCTGCGGGAGCGTGAGTATCAGCGCGAAACAGGACTTTCTTGCAAGGCGGAGGTTGACGGATATACGGATTTTGTTTTTGTCAACCGCTTCGGCGATGTGCAGTATCAAGGAACGCTTAATAAGGCACTTAGGCGAATTATCCGCGATTGTAACGATGAGGTTCTGACGAAAGAGCAGGACGAGCCGATATTGCTGCCGCCGTTCAGCTGCCACTCACTGAGACATACGTTTACGACACGCCTTTGTGAACAGGGAGTGAATGTAAAGGTTATTCAAGATATTCTCGGTCACAGTGATTTTTCGACGACGATGAATATCTACACCGATGTGACAAAGGACTTGAAGCAGCGCGAGTTCGGCAATTTGAATTTAATTTAGGCAACTACACCAACTACACCATTTTGCACAGCCTTTATAAAGACTTATGGAGGGTTATAAAAAAATTGAGGATGCGATTGGGGCAGGAAAAATGGAGTTATGCAGGGTTATGTAGAGCTGCGTGATTAGGGCGAATGAAATCCCGACGATGAAGCCGTTAGCGTGAAAAACGGCGTAAATACGCGGGTTTTGGGCGGTGTGAGCTAAAATTTACGACCAACTTACGACCAAATAAAGAAACTCATTCGAGCAAACAAAAAGACAGAGCGAGGTTTGAAACTTTAGCTCTGTTTTTTGTTTTCAATTTGGTTCGTGAATACAAATAAACAATCACTTAAAGGCACTGTTTATGAGCAGTGTCTTTTATTATGCCCAAAAATAGGAGGAACAGAAAAATGGCAGTATTCAGAGTAGAGAAAACGAAGGACTATACGGTGATGTCAAATCACCATTTGAGGGACGCAAATTTGTCGCTGAAAGCAAAGGGATTGCTTTCGCTTATGCTGTCCTTGCCCGAGACATGGAACTATACGCTCACGGGATTGGCGAAGATATGCAAAGAGGGCGTTGACAGTATAAGGAGTGGCGTTAAGGAGCTTGAAGAACAAGGGTATATTGAGAGGCACAGGGTGCGAAATGAAAAGGGACAGCTTACGGAAGCGGAATATATAATCCGTGAATATCCGCTAACACCAACTGAACCAAATAAACCGACATCGGAGCCGCCTGCGGAGAGTGCGCCAGTGTATGAGGTACCTACGTCGGAAAAGTCTGCGTTGGATAAGACAACGCAATTAAATATAGATACAACTAACGTTGAATGACGGGGCAAAGCCCCTTATTGAACAAATAAAGATAAATCAAATGCTGATTTAATTAAATATCAATCTATCAATCAAAGAGCGCGAGCAGCAGACGCTTGTAGCGTTGGTGATAATGGTGGTGGCGATAGATGGATTGATAGATATAATCATAACATTGAGCTGATTAAAAGCAATACCGGCTATGACACGCTTGTGTACAGCTATGATAAATCTATGCTTGATGAAATTGTAAATGTAATGGCAGAGGTGTTGACAGTTGATACGCCTTATTACATGATTGAGCGTAAGCAGTACCCTGCAGAGCTTGTAAGGCAAAGGTTTAGAGAAATCGACTACGGCAAACTTGAAGCATTCCTGCTTGAATTTACACAGCGGTGCGATAAGATAAGCAACGTTAATGCGTATTTGATTAGCGTGCTGTTTAATGCGCCTGCGACAGCCAATATGAGCCTTGCGAATATGGTGCGGTCGGATATGTATGCAGAGTGAGCTGTGCCTAAAGTCGCGAAACACGACCCTAGAGGGGTGTAACGATTCATTACTTCTTTTGTGAAAATACCGCCCTGTTTTAGGGCGGATAACAAACTAAGGTGTACCAAAACGGTGACCTTAAAGCAAAGATACGAGAGGAGAGAAAAAAATGGACAAGACAAGGATTTTACATTTCCGTGTAACGGACGAGGAATATGACATGATAATGCAGAAGATGCAGAAGAGCAAAATAATAAATTTGAGCGCATATCTGCGTAAAATGGCGATTGACGGGGTGATTATCAACCTTGATATTCCGGAGCTGAAAGAGATTTTGCGGTTGCTTGGATGCAACAGCCGCAACATCAATCAGATAGCGAAGCAGCTTAACAGCGGCTCAAAAGGCGTTTATGCCGCTGATATTGCGGAGATTAAGGATAAGCACACAAAGATATTGGAGCTGGTTAAAAAGGTGTATTTGAAGCTATGTAAGTTGCAAGAGGAAACGGTTTGACAAAAACCTGTACCCTGATTTAGGGGAGTGGTTTTGAGGTGTGATAGGGACGGCAACACCTACTCTAAAGGGAAGGGAGTCGCGAAATGCGACATCCTTTGCCTGTAACTGAATGACGCATTTGCTGTTGTAAGTATTGCCTAAGGTCACAACACGCGACCTTAGAGCCGGACAACTAATCGCAAACCACCAGCCCCCGTTTTAGGGCGGGTGCAGTGCAATGGGTCACCGATTTGATGACACCTTGGGCAATAATCCACGGAGTTCTAGGGGTCGCTGATTTGGCGATCCCCTCGTAAAGCGGTAGTATAGCTACGTAAACCGCGATGGGGTGGTGATTTACCGCCCCATCGGCAATAGCATAGCGTTTTTGTTGAAAATGTGGCGTATAGAGTGGTCTATCGCCTCATAGGGATGGGGTCGCAAACCGCGACCCCATCTTGCCTTAAAACACGTAAAAAGCATTGACGGTGAACGAATCGTTCACCGTTCGAGATAGTTCCGCCCTAATTTAGGGCAGAACCTGCGCAGAGGGGTGGGCGAAACGCCCACCCCCGCGATAGGGCGCGAGGGGTGTCCAAATCAGACACCCCTCGCCGATAAGCCGAGCGGCGGTGCTTAACTTAGGGGCGAAATGACCCCGAGTTAATCAATTACTGAAAACTCAGTCCTGAATTAGGATTGAGTTTGAATAAAGGCTCAAGAACTCAGTACCAAAATAAAAAAGTATTTGAATGGGAAAGAGCTTAATTTGACAGCAATGATTGATGCGGAACAGGCATATAATGATGCATATTTCGTCATCACTGCTACACCTACAAACTATGACAGTGAAAAGAATTTTTTGCATGCAATAATATTTGAAAGACTTACTTTGGTTTGAACGAGTCTTTTTTTGCTGAACTGTAGCCTTTTATTAGTTACTATTCACAGCTGTAGCGGCTGACAGCCGGGCGACGGGGTGCGCAGCACCCCACCGCCCTACTTTGATGTATAGTAGATATTTGGGGGTTGCACCCTGTAAACTCGCAGAGCGAGTTTAGTCCCTGTGGGACTAAGGTTGCAAAGCAACCTTACGAAGTCCCCGCTTACATGAAATTGCACAAAAACCCAGTATTTACGGTAAAGCGGAATCTTATTGAAACGTGGGTGTGGGGGAGGTAGCCCCACTATCCTACCTATCCCTAAAAGTAGGGCGGCAGACGGGGCAACAGCCCCGCCGTAACCGCACGGATAGCTACAGCTGTGAATAGTAACTTTTATTAACCAAATTTTTGATTTTTTAATCAAGACAGTTTGCAAATATTTCATGCTTGTGTTATACTGTTATGTATAGTGTATGTTTTTTCTAAGATCATTTGCGATATGAATTATCAATGGATGAGCAGATTACTGTTGTGGATGAATTTCGGAATTGTGGCAGGATTTTTATTAACTGAGAGCTTTAAGAATTAAGGGAGTTGAATATATGCCAAAAAGAAGTACAACGGCAAAGGGAAACAGCCCCTATAGTGCTGTGATAACACGGGAGCAATTCCTCTTCTATGAGACAAGAACGACTGCGAAGCTACTGACGGAAGGACTGTCCAGAGATGAGGTTGTTGATAAAATTGTATCGGACAACCTTTTCCAGTATCCGACCGAGAAATCTGTGCGGCGGATGGCGCTGGCCTGTCTCCGGCGGCTGGATGCCCTGGAGGATGATTCTCTTGTGGCAGCGATTGCTAACCGTCCCCAGGACACGGCAAAGCAGATATGCCTGTATGCGATGATGAAGCAGTATCGGTTGATTTGGGATTTTATGATTACGGTCATTGGGGAAAAGTACCGTTTATTGGACACGTCCTTTGGTAAAATGGATGTGAACGGATTTTTCCTGCGGCTTCAGGAACAGGATGACTGGGTAGCTTCCTGGAGCGATTCGACGATTGAAAAATTGAAACAGGTCATCGTAAAGCTGTTGGTGGACAATGAGTATCTTGACAGCACGAAATCGGAACGGCTGAATCCCGTGCTGATTAGCCCGATTTTGGAAGGTGCCATTCGTGAAAGCGGTAATACCCGGGCACTTCCGGCGTTCAATTGTTTTGGATAGAAGTACGCAGTGGAAGTCCGAAACTGCGATGTAGGAGGAACTGATAGATGGAAAATCTGAACGAACGCCTCGATAAGCTAAGGGCGTTAATCCAAGAGCCGGATTTTCTTGAGGGAAAGGGCTTGAGCAATGAAGTCAATATACGGATATTCTGCTATGATGCTGCGGACGAAATGGCGGTTCGGCATTTTATTGGGCAGCTGAAGACAGACCAGTCTTTAAACTGCCACCTGATTGAATATGACCTGTATAAGACGTTCATATCCCTGTGTGATGACATGGGGATTACGAAAGAAATACCCGACCTTGAAGAAACCGACGGCTCACAATATCTTCTGGAACAGCTTCACGGTGCAATCGGTGAAGGTGAATTTATAGAAAAAATGCTGTACGCTCCACACGAACACGGAGATGTAATCCTGCTTACCGGTGTCGGCGATGTGTTCCCATTCATGAGGGTTCATGCATTGCTGGAATCCATGCAGGTCGATTTTTCAGATGTTCCTATCCTTGTAATGTATCCGGGGGAATTTGACGGGCGGCATTTGAAACTTTTCGACAGATTGAAGCCAAATGACTATTACAGAGCGTTTAACGTGATATAAAGTGAGGAACACGACTATGAAGATAAGAGAAATGTTTGCGGAGGACATCAACCGCCCTATCAATGGTGTCATCAAGGTAGACCAGGATTCGGAGGATGTCACAAGGCAGGAAGTACAGGAATATGTCATCACCAAGGAACTGAAAAAACACTTTATCAGCTTCTTTGATTTTTATAGCGAAAGCTTTCAGAATCCGACCTCTGACATCGGCGTATGGATTTCGGGATTCTTTGGAAGTGGTAAATCTCACTTCCTGAAAATGCTGTCCTACCTGCTGGAGAATAAACGTGTGAATGGCGTGCCGAGCGTCGAGATGTTCCGTGGAAAGTTTGCGGATGATCCGGCGACATTCATGCTGATTGATAATTCCACCCGGTATGATACGGAGACCATTTTGTTCAATATTGATATCGAAGGCTCCATCAACAAGGATAAGACCGCAGTTCTGCGCGTCTTTGCGAAGATGTTCTATAAGCATCTCGGCTTTTACGGCGAGAATCTGAAGGTTGCTATGCTGGAGCAGTACATAGACCAACAGGGAAAGACAGAGGAGTTTCGGCGTGTGTTCGATCAGAAAAAGGGAAAGCCGTGGCAAGAACAGCGCAAGGCGTTTGCTTTCAACGGAAAGACTATTATTCCTACTCTGATGGAAGTTCTGGATATGAATGAGGAGGATGCGCGGAGCTGGTATCAGGATAAATCTTCCGTGGAATATTCCATTTCCAGTCTTGTGGAAGACATCAAGGCTTATGTTGATTCTAAGCCGGAGAATTTCCGCCTGCTGTTCATGGTGGATGAGGTCGGTCAGTATGTTGGCACGGACACCGATATGCTCTTAAACCTCCAGTCCCTGACTGAGAAGCTCGGCAGTGAGTGCGAGGGAAAGGTCTGGGTGGTATGCACCGGGCAGGAGGCTATCGATGAGATTATCAAAGTACGCGCGGACGAGTTCTCCCGTATCCAGGCACGTTTCAAAACACGCCTCTCTCTGTCCTCTTCTTCTGTGGATGAGGTTATCCAGAAGCGTGTGCTGAAGAAGAAGCCGGAATACGAGAAGCGCCTGCAGGAGGTTTATGATACAAATGATTCCACCCTTCGGAATTTGTATACATTCCGTGATTCCATCCTTGACATCAAGGGATTTGAAGGACCGCAGGAATTCTCGGATGATTTCCCGTTCGTGCCTTACCAGTTTATCATTATGCAGAAAGTGTTCGCAGAGATTCGTAAGCACGGGAACTCCGGCAAGCACCTCTCCGGCGGTGAGCGTTCCATGCTCTCCGGTTTCCAGGAGGCCGCGCAGAAGGTGCAGGAAAAGGACGAGTTTGCCCTCGTGCCGTTCTTTCGCTTTTATGATACCGTACATACCTTCCTCGACGGCTCTATCCGCCGGGTGATTGAACGCTGCCAGAAGGCGGCAGACAGCGGCTTCGGTATTGAGCCGCAGGATGTGGATGTATTAAAGCTGCTTTATTTGATTCGCTATGTGGATGATATTCCGGCGAATCTGGATAATATCGTGATTCTGATGGCGGATGATATTCGCACGGATAAAATCGAGCTTCGTGAGAAGATGCGCGGCAGTCTTGACCGCCTGCTCAGCCAAAACTACATCGGACGCAACGGTGAAGTATACAACTTCCTGACCGACGAGGAGCAGGATATTGCGAGAGAAATTCGCAACACGAACGTGGACACCTCTGCTATCGTGACACAGCTTGGACGTATGATTTTCGGTGATATTTATCAGACGAAGAAGTACCGTTACGGCAAATATGACTTTGACTTCGACAAGATGGTGGACGGTATGGTAGTTGGCGCAGTTACAGGCGGGATGCACCTGTGTTTTCTGACGGTTGCCACTGACCCGATTGAAAAAAACGAGCTGCGCCTTATGACGCAGTCTAAGGGACAGGCTCTCGTAGTTCTGCCGGAATCAAAGTATTATGAGTCAGTCGAAAATGCCATGAAGATTCGCAAGTATGTGAAACAGCGTAATGTGTCGCAGCTTCCCGGCTCCATGCAGACGATTATTAAAAAGCAGCAGGAAGAGGCGGACGCTTATGAGGCTTCTTCTACCGATGAGCTGAAGGAGGCCATCGAAAACGCAGCCTTTTATGTGGATGGAGAGCATCTGGTTATTAAGGGCGGAGATGCGAAATCGAAGATTAACCAGGCGATGGAGTATCTCGTTGTCCATGTATACAGCGACCTCGACCTGATTACCAAAAACGCAGAGACGGATGCCGACATTTATTCGATTCTGCGCAATGAAAAAATCATGATTCCCGGCACGGAACCAAACCG
Organism: Bacillota bacterium; assembly: GCA_021203665.1. Lineage (GTDB taxonomy): Bacteria > Bacillota > Clostridia > UBA1381 > UBA1381 > Hominilimicola. The sequence continues at coordinate 9,461 of JAJQAT010000044.1, read as the reverse complement.
TGATGCGGCGGCAAAGATGGAGGAATATCTGGAGGTTCAGTACAAGCGGAATCTCCCAACTTCTATGGCGGATGTGCAGAGCCGGTACCAGGGGATTCCTTATGGCTGGCGCGAGATTGATATTGCTGCTGTAGCCGCACAGCTGATTGTTGACCAGAAGGTCACCATCAAATATGCTGGCACCACCATCCAGCCGGACAATCCGAAGCTGCCGGATATGCTGCGCAAAAAGAGTGAGATTGGGAAGACCATCATCTCCAAGCGTATCCTGAACTCCGCAGCTAATATCCGTGATGCGAGGGACTTCCTGCGGGAATATTTCGATGTGATGGACGTCCCCCAGGATGAGGACGGGCTGATTGCATTTATTATAAAGAAATTTAGTGAGCAGCGTGATTACTACGCTGAACTGGATAAGAAATACGCCGGGCATAAATACCCTGACCATGCGCTTGTATCGCAGGCAATCCGGCTGACGGAGGATGTCCTGAGCCAGCAGAAGGACAATATCGCCCTTGTGCAAAGGCTGCTGAAGCGCATGGATGACCTTGACGACAACAAGGAAAAAATGCAGCGTGTGGAGAACTTCTTCAAGAGCCAGGTGAAGGTGTTCGATGCGGCGGTCAAGCTGGAAGCTGACCTGCGTCATGAGTTGGACTACCTCTCCCATGAGCCGGAAGCCAACGATGCCCTGAATCAGATTCGGCTGATTTGCATCGTGCAGCCCGGTGGGAAATTTGATTACAAGCGCATCCCGGAACTGAATGGGCTGATGTCTAAGGTTCACGAAGGGCATGACCGTCTGCTTGCCGCCAAGCGCGAGGAGCTTTTGGAGATTGTCCGCCAATGCATGGAAGCGATACACACGGCAGCAGACGGGGATTTTAATTCAAAGAATATCATCCAAACGGCTGATAACTTCTATGCGGTAAAGAAACAGCAGATAGCGGAATATGAAAGTCTTGCTCTGTTGGACGGCCTGATTCCGCCGATGCTCCAGGAGAAGGACAAGGCTGTGGATAGGCTGGAAATGGCAAAACGTCCGAAGGAGCCACCGAAGCTGCCTGTGGAGCCGACTGCTGTGCATGAGCCGCCAACTCCTTATGGCACGAAGAAGCCTGCTCCGAAGAAGGTATACAAGAGTCTGAACCGCTCCATTGTCTTTCCGGCAAAGCGGCTGGAGAGTGAGGAAGATATCAAAGCCTATATTGAAAAAATGCAGGATACGTTGCAGCAGCTTTTGAAGAACTGCGACGGCATTGATTTGAAGTGAGGAATGATATGAGTGTTATCTTTGGAATAGACGAACCAGGCAAAATATATATTTGTGGAGATAGACGGGGATCTACGGCAGAGGGAAAGCTAATTAATGATAATTTGCAGAAAGTTATAGAGATACATCCGTCGCTTGCTTTTGCATCAGCAGGTAATGCTGCGATTGAGTTGGCAATAAAGAAGGAAATCGAGAAATCCAACAATAGGAATGAACTTACTACAAACGGGTTAATAGATATAATCGAGAATTTTTATAATAGAGTCAGAGCGGTTAATGAGGCGTTTATATTAAATTTGCCATATTATTGCTTGATTGCGGGAAAGGCAACTGATGGTGCTGGTGCTTTGATTAGTTTGGCTTGCAAGCAAGGAAATTTATCTTACAAATCTGTTCCAATGGCTTTGTATCACCCAGCGGATGCAGATCAGAAACAGTGTAACTTGATTTTTGCCCGGAATTACAAGTCGAATTATAAAGATTTTTGCGAAAATACAGTTCGTGAAATATCTGAAATCAGTTATGTAGTAAGTCCTACAGGTGACAAATGGATTTTTGATAAAACAACAGGTACCGGTACCTTGTATACCTTTTAAGGAGAAGAATTGATGGACAAGAATGCGATTAAAAAATATGCGACATGGGCAAGACGTGAACTGATTTCCCGTGTATCTCAGAAAGCGGAGTTCTATGGCGTAACGGCGAAAGGGTACGGCGACGTCAATGCAGACAGCATTGATGGTCGTGTTCTGTCGCCTACCGAGAAAACGCAGAGACAGGCGCTGATTAATAAAGTTCGCTCGGAAGGCTATGAACAGGCAATGGAGGAAGTAGCGTACACTTGGTTTAACCGTTTCTCTGCCCTGCGCTACATGGAGGTCAATAACTATCTCCCTACTCGCGTGCGCGTCTTTACCAATGAGAATGGCGAATTCAAGCCGCAGATTATTGACGAAGCAATCCACCTGGAACTGGATGGGCTGGACATGGAGAAAGTCTATTCTCTCAAGGATGCGAATGACACAGAGGCACTGTATCGCTACTTGCTGATTACCCAGTGCAATGCCTTAAGCAAAATCATGCCTGTGATGTTCCAGAAGATTGATGATTATACGGAGCTTCTTCTGCCGGATTACCTTCTCCGTGAAGGTAGCGTCATTGAGCAGATGGTTACGTCAATCCCAGAAGAAGACTGGACTGACCAGGTGCAGATTATCGGCTGGCTGTATCAGTATTATAATGCGGAGAAGAAGGACGAGGTTTTTGCCGCGCTGAAGAAAAACGTGAAGATTACCAAGGAAAACATCCCCGCCGCAACACAGCTGTTCACGCCTGACTGGATTGTACGATATATTGTTGAAAATTCGCTCGGAAGATTGTGGGTGGATGGTCATCCGAACGATGAATTAAAATCCGGGTTGAAATATTATCTTGATGATACGGAACAGGAAGCGGACGTTGAAGAGCAGCTTGCGGAGATTCGCGCGGAATACGCCGCACTGAAGCCGGAGGATATTTTGTGCATCGATCCCTGCGCCGGCAGCGGACATATACTTGTCTATATGTTCGATGTTTTAATGCAGATTTATACGGACTACGGCTATACTGCCTCGGAGGCGGTTAGGTCTATTATTGAAAATAACCTTTACGGCTTGGACATAGACGACCGCGCGGCACAGCTTGCCAATTTTGCCGTTATTATGAAAGCAAGGAGCTATGACAGGCGCTTTTTAACAAGAAAGGACGATGAGGGCAAACCTGACGTTCCCCAACCGCACGTGTACGCCATTGCGGAAAGCAACAAGCTTGATTCGAATGCCGTCGACTATTTTGTAAACGGCGACGCAAAGCTTGAAAGAGAGCTTGACATATTAACAAGCACATTGTATAACGCAAAGGAATACGGCTCAATATTGAATATGCCGCCGATTGATTTCGCGGCGCTGAATGAAAGAATAGATGAAATTCGCGATGATATAAGCATACATAAGGATGAGGCACTAAAAGAAATTTTGCCGCTGATACAGACCGCGGAAACGCTTTCGCGGAAGTATCACGTCGTATGCACAAATCCGCCCTATGTGAGGAATCGCGGTATGGATTCTGTGTTGATCAAATATGTCAAATCGAATTATGAGCCATACAAATTTGATTTGTATGCAGTATTTATTGCTAAGTGCCAGAAATTTGCTTTACCGTCCGGTTATATTGCAATGATTACGCAGCATTCATTTATGTTTTTATCACGTTTTGAACAAATCCGCAGAGATTTTTATTCAAACAGAATTATTAACATGGTACATTTAGGGACGAAAGCTTTTGAAGAAATTGGCGGTGAAGTAGTACAAACAACTAGTTTTATACTCAATACTAAAAAAGTTAAAAAGTATATAGCTACTTATATTAAGTTGACTGATATAGGAATATCTACCGAAAAAGAAATACAATTTCATAATTTATCAAATCGATTTTATTCAAACCAAGAAAGATTCGAAGCGATTCCAGGCAAGGTGTTAGCTTATTGGGTATCTAATCAAGTTGTAAAAGTTTTTGATAATTCAGAGCTAATTGAAGATTTGGCTTATGCAAGAAAAGGGAACTCCACATCGAACAATGATCGATTCTTACGATTTTGGCATGAAGTAGAATTCGCAAATATAAATATTGGAGCACAATATATTAATAAACAGGCAACTATGGTACAACGTTGGTTTCCGTACAATAAAGGCGGATCTTTTAGAAAATGGTACGGGAATAATGAATATATTGTTGATTGGAAAAATGATGCAGAAGAAATGCGTAAAATTCCATCTGCTGTAATTGCTAATTATCAGTTTTTCACAAAACCAGGTATAACGTGGTCCACTATCTCAGGCGGGGACATAGGAGTGCGAAGATTTGGTTATGGTTTTATTTTTGATAATAAAGGGGAATGTTTGTTTTGCAAGAATAATAATGAAATAAATTTTTTTGCTGCATATCTTAATAGTAAAGTGGCTATGAAATTTTTGAGTTTTCTTTCACCGACACTGGATTTTAATTGCGGATACATATCTAAACTTCCAGTACGAATACCTGAAATAGCGCAAAAAAACATTATATCCAAACTAGTAGATGATAACGTAGCAAATTCCAAACAAGATTGGGATGCATTTGAAACCTCATGGGATTTCAAATGTCATTCGCTTGTAAAACATTATGCAACAGTAGAGTTGACACCATTAAAATGTTTCTTTGAAAAATTTATATTAAAAAACAGTGTTGAAGATTTTGTCAATGAGCCTAATCAAGAAAATGCCGATAATTACATATGTGATTATTTTAAAAGCCGTGCAAAAGGGAAATTATTAAATGCAGCTATTATAGATATGGACAAGGGGAATGTTGAGAGTAGGTCTATTCATATGGTTTCGGCATTCCTATTGGGTTGGTATATTCAAGGTGAAATGCAGGAGCTGTTTCCGAATGTAATCGGAAATGGAAAATGGGAGTTTGAATATCTTTGGTTTTTATGCTGTCTGTACCATGATTCATTCAGTGCTACAGAAAATATAGGAATTTCCAGTGACACGTCAATTATGGAAGTGTTGTATAGTATAGCAAAAAGCAAACGACCTTACACGATTTATGATGATGAGCTTCTTGGGGTTAAGCTGCCCAAGCCGACATATCAACGAAAGGATGTAGAAGCATATTTCCTGTATCGGTCACACAATTCGTGTATAGACCACGGCATAAAGGGCGGTTATGTGGCATTTCAAAAGCTTGTGGAAAATTATTTGGAAATGCGTTCCATAAACGGCAATAAAAATTGTTTTCAGACTCAGTTAGACGGCAAATTTTCGGGACACACACTTTTATGGGACAAAAAGCAAATAGAAGCATTTGCCTATGCGGCGGATGCGATTATAGCGCATAATATATGGCACGTATCCAATGCTGAATCGGTAAAAATATATACCGAATGCGGGTTGTCAGCTTTTATTGTTGGTTCTGACAAGGAGTGTTTGTTATCCGTTCACAAATCACCCTTGGCATATATACTTTCTTTGATAGATACGATTGAACCTGTAAAGTTGTTTGCCAAACGGGATAATGCAGAATTTGTAGAGAGGGTTTTCAATAATATTACCATAGGCGTTGAGGATAATTGTATTGTAATAGGGCAGTCGGATAAGAAGCTGTATGACTTTAGTGATCGGTTTGATGAAAAAATGAAAAATATGTCCGATTGGTTGAGTGGAATTAAAACGTGCTATGACAAGAACTCCGATAGGATATATATCAGTCTGTCACAATCTATACGGATAAAAGATAAATTCAGCGCATGGCAATCCGAATGTGATGAGCGGTTTAACAAGCTCAAATCCAACGAGGAGGAGCTTAACCGTATATTCATCGACATATACGGCTTGCAGGACGAGCTTACGCCGGAGGTTGAGGATAAGGATGTAACTGTAAGAAAAGCGGATTTACAGCGCGAGATAAAGTCGCTTATATCCTATGCCGTAGGCTGTATGCTCGGGAGGTATTCGCTTGACGTTGACGGACTTGCCTACGCCGGCGGAGCGTGGGACAGCGGGAAATATAAGACGTTTATACCTGATGAGGACAATATAATTCCTATTTGTGACGATGAGTATTTCACCGATGATATAGTCGGACGATTTGTCGATTTCATCCGTGTGGTTTATGGTGATGATACTTTGGAGGAGAATCTGAAATTTATCGCGGATGCTCTCGGCGGCAAAGGTGCGCCGCGCCAGGTCATTCGGGATTATTTTATAAATGATTTCTATGCCGACCACCTGAAGGTTTATCAGAAGCGTCCGATTTACTGGCTCTTCGATAGTGGCAGGAAGAATGGGTTCAAGTGCCTGATTTATATTCACCGCTACAAGCCGGACACGATTGCGCGTATACGCACGGATTATGTGCATGAGCAACAGGCACGTTATCGTACAGCAATTGCCGGACTGGAAAACCAGATTGCAAACGCGGGAACCGGTGAACGTGTGAAGCTGAATAAGCAGCTTAAAAAACTGCAGGATCAGGCGGATGAGCTGCACGGATACGAGGAGAAAATACACCATCTGGCAGACCGGTTCATCTCGATTGATTTAGACGACGGTGTAAAGCACAACTATGAGATTTTTAAGGACGTGCTGGCGAAGATTAAGTAAGGGAGGAAATGATGAAGTCAATTCTTTTGGGTAATGGAATCAATATACAATTTGGTGGTCAGGCATATAACAATCGCTTTATCATGCTACGGCTTGTTTTCAATGCTCTTGCAGATAAATATGATTCCATGTTTAATGAGATGATTTCTGGAAAAGATATTGTTTCCATGTTTAAAGGTCTGCTTCCTACGGCAAATTCCATCCTAACTGGGAAATATGATTCTCTTGGAATAGAGGATCCTGAGATAATAGCAAGTATTAGTGAATTCAAGGAACAAAATAAATGGAGAAAACATTTTGAGAATTACTATGATGTTCCCATTGAAGATTGGCTTTTGCTTCTGCGCTTGTTTCTCATAGATAATCCTGACTTGGATGTGGAATGGGTCGCTGCAAAGCAAGGTTTTGAGAGAATTATTCTTGATGCAATATACAATGATGGTGATATTCAAGACATTCATAATAAGATGGATAAAAAGGCGCGGAGAAAAATCAAGCACTATCTCACTAGTTTTGACAACATATTTACGCTCAATTACGATAATAATATTGAAGCGCTAACAGGCAGGAAAGTGTATCATCTGCATGGAGAGTATTCTGTTCCTGCTGATTCTGAAAACCCCGAAACGGTGCAGGGATTTCTCCGTTCTCAATCAGGAACTCTGGTTACTATACCCGGTTTTGAACACTGCTATTGCAATGCGCTATTGAACTATAGCGGTTCACTCAAGTATAAACAGGCTGCGGATTTAATGAAATACAATGAATTATTAAAGGAGTTTACGGAGCTGAATAAATCTGACACATTGATGTATGAGCTGAGAAAAATGAATTTGGTTAGTCAAATACCTGATTTTACACAAATTATAGATACCTATATTGAACACCCGGAATTAAAAGGCTCTACCGATTATCACTTTACAGATTTTGAAAATCTTTCAGGTGAACTGCATATAATAGGTCTTGCGCCACAAAATGATGGGCATATATTCGCCTGCATAGAACGAAGTCACATTGACAAGGTGTATTTCTACTACTTTGGAAATCCTCCTAAAAATCTACCGTTGAAAAAAAGCTATGAATTTAAGACCGTGGAAGAATTATGGGAATCTTTAGATTGCACAAGGAAAACATATAACTGCAACAGAAAACTGCCTGCCTCAGATAAAGTTGACTCCTTCTTCAAATTGTTTAATAATTTGTCATTTGATCCTATTAGTAAAGAAGAAGCTATTTCTGAAGCTAATTCGATACCAGACTTCGTGGCTAAACCATTATGCGAAAAAGCTGTCAAATTAATGGAAAGTCCAAAATTAAGTGAACCTACAAAGAGTGAAGATGAATTCTTCAAGCGGTTTAGAGAACTTAGTAGAATAGCGTTGCGGGAAGGAATTCTACCTACTGCATTTTTTCTGCTTTTAATATGCTTTATTGGACTTAATTCACGTACAGATCAAGCAATTAATCACAAATAAACACAAATTCTTAGAAAGAAGAATGAACTATGGATACAGATAAAATAATACAAGACCTGAATGCGCGATTTGCCGTGCCTTTGCCGGAGTTTTATAAGCGGCGCATTATCTTCTGGTATGACGAGGAACGGGAATTTGAGGATAAGTTGGATGAAATCGTCCTTGACAACGCAAAGGTTGTCACTCTGACGGGTACAAACACTTTCGCTGTCAAGAAGTTGCTCTGCTTTGATGATACTTCCTCGAATTATCTTGTGTATTCTCCGCTTTTCTTTGCGCAGGATGATGATAACTGGCTTATCAATGTGCAGCTTTACAGTGGGGAATACCGTGCCGATTTGCAGTCGATTTGGATAGATGAGATGGGACTTCCGGCGACACCCGTTATCCGCGCTCAGGTAAAGAATTATCGGAAGTTTTTCAATAATCAAGACAGGCGGGCAAGAATTAAGGTGTATAGTCGGAATATTTCCACCGCGTCGCAGGTACATCTCGCTGTTATGGCGGCAATTTGCGGCAATAAAGACACACAGCCGGGACGAATAATTCAATCCGTGTTGGGCGCGGGATTGGATATGGATACTAATAAAATTTATCGCGAATTTGTTCATTACGGAGCGCAGGATGCTTTTTGGGCGATGGTATCGCAGGCGACCGGCTACAGCGAGGGAGAGGATTCCAAGCTGTCAAGACTTGCCATTCATATTCTGCTGACCGCTTTGACAAGGACAATGCACAAGGACAATTTAGCGGGGTTGAATTCTTATATTTCCATGCCGCACCAAGCATTTTGCTTTGATACAGTTTCAGATTGGCTGAATGGTGATAAGGAAGAGCAGATGTACGAAATTGCCCGCTTTGTTGAAGATGAGACGCGTCTTTGCCGACGTTTTTCAAAGCTCGGCATAGAAGTGCTTTCGGAAACGGAGATTTTTCCCTGTGTAAACGAATGCATTTTGTCCGCATTGATGACGGAAATCAGCGATCAGATTATTCAGGTTGATGTAATTCGCGCCATTGTGGAAAAGCGAAGAACCTTTGCTTGGTATGATACTGCTTCCTACTATTACGAGGGAATTTTGCAGGTCGCAAATATGCAGAGCTTCTTTTTGGAACACGCAGAGGGATTTCACACGGTGGAACCGGCAAAGGTCTGGAAGGAATACACAACGGAATATTACAAGATGGACACCTACTACCGCCGGTTCCACCTCTGTTTCCAGCGCAGCCTGAAAGCATCGAATCCAAACATGGATGACCTGTTTAAACGTGTGACAGAGAAGGTCGAAGGGCTTTATTCGCATTGGTTCCTAGGGCAGCTTGGAGAGAACTGGTCGGATGCGTGTGCAGAGAACCTTGCACAGTATGGTCGGGTTTTGGAGGTGCCGCAGCAAACAGAGTTCTATCGTAGCAAGGTCAAGAACGAGGACAATCGTATTTTTGTTATCATATCCGATGCCCTGCGGTATGAGGTTGCAGCCACACTTGCGGAGCAGCTCCGCAGAGAGACTCAGAGCAAGGTGGACTTAA
>JAJQAT010000234.1 GCA_021203665.1 Bacillota bacterium | reverse complement strand
CCTCCCTTGTTAAAGGGAGGTGGCATTTGCGGAGCAAATGACGGAGGGATTCTTTTTTATATTGTCAGAGGAATCCCTCAGTCGCCTTACGGCGCCAGCTCCCTTTAGACAAGGGAGCCTTACGCTCACTCCGAATACAGATTTTACTTCGACGACCCGCGTTTGCAGCGGCGAACAGTGTTCGCCGTAAGTCAAAAAAGCCTTTCCTCGGGGAGTGAACGATTTACAAGGCAAATCGTAGGCGCAGAGCTTTGCTCACAGCCGCAGCAAAAAGGTGTCGGCGCGGCTGACGGATGAGGGATTGAGATGTCGTCACATCAAAAAACCCAAGACCGTTATAAAGTCTTGGGTTTAATATTTTAGCCTTGGGTATTATAGCTGTAGTTCGGAGCCTCTTTTGTGATATAAATATCGTGCGGGTGGCTTTCCTTAAGACCCGCGCCGGTAATTCTGACGAATTTGCCGTTTTCCTTGAGGTCGGGAATGGTTTTGGTTCCGCAGTAGCCCATACCGGAGCGAATACCTCCGAGAAGCTGGAATACGGTATCGGATACGGGACCCTTATAAGGCACGCGTCCCTCAACGCCCTCGGGAACAAGCTTTTTGGAGCCTGTCTGGAAATATCTGTCCTTACTTCCGCATTCCATAGCGGCGATTGAACCCATACCTCTGTATACCTTGAAGCGTCTGCCCTGGTAAATTTCAAATTCTCCGGGACTTTCGTCGCAGCCGGCAAGCAGACTTCCGAGCATTATAACATCTCCGCCCGCCGCGATAGCCTTAACAATATCTCCGGAATATTTTATACCGCCGTCCGCGATAACCGGAATGCCGTATTTCTTCGCGACGCAGCTTACGTCGTAAACCGCCGTAATCTGAGGCACGCCTATACCCGCCACAACACGGGTTGTGCAGATTGAGCCGGGACCTATGCCGACTTTTAGGCAATCCGCGCCCGCCTCGATAAGAGCCTGAGCCGCCTCGCCGGTCGCGATATTGCCGGCGATAATCGGCAGGTCGGGGAATGCCGCTTTAATTTCCTTAACCTTGTTTATTATATTTTTGCTGTGTCCGTGCGCGCTGTCAAGAGCGATAATGTCAACGCCCGCGTCCGCAACCGCCTTAACTCTTTCAAGAGCGTCGTCCGTTACGCCTATTGCCGCGCCGACAAGAAGTCTGTCCTGCTTATCACGCGCCGAATTGGGATACTGTACGGCTTTCTCGATGTCCTTAATGGTGATAAGTCCCTTTAAATGGCCCTCGTCGTCAACGATTGGGAGCTTTTCGACCTTTGCCTTTGAGAGTATCTCCTGCGCCTGTGTCATAGTTGTTCCGACGGGAGCGGTTATAAGATTTTTACTTGTCATGGTACCCGATATTTTCTGTGTGAAATCGGTTTCGAATTTAAGGTCGCGGTTTGTGATGATGCCGATAAGCTTGTTGTCGCTGTCCACAATGGGAACGCCGGAAATTCTGAAGCGCGACATTAAATCGTCCGCGTCTTGAAGAGTGCGGTCCTGCGTCAGGCTGAACGGATTGGTTATAACGCCGTTTTCGCTTCTTTTTACCTTATCCACTTCCGCCGCCTGCTGTTCGATTGTCATGTTCTTGTGGATAATTCCGATTCCGCCTTCGCGGGCGATTGCTATAGCCATTGATGATTCTGTTACAGTGTCCATAGCCGAGCTCATAAGCGGTATGTTGAGTGTGATGTCTTTCGTTAATTTTGTTGTTAGGTCAACCTCGTTCGGCGTAAAATCCGATGCCTGGGGTACAAGCAATACATCGTCAAATGTAAGACCTTCTTTAGAAAATTTATTTTCCATTTCTTATAACTCCTCTCATCAGTATTTATTTTAATAATTATAACAAATTATACCTTTATTTTCAAGGCTTTTTTGTAATAAAAAAATCTTTATTGCAGATGATTAATATATTCCGCGAGACAGAGCCGCATTGCGGCAAAATCACTAATTTTGAAAACCTCTCCCTTAAGCCGCGCCGCGCCGGGAAGTCCCTTTATATACCACGCTATGTGCTTTCGCGCCTCCTTGATTCCTCTGTCCTCGCCCTTTTGCGCGACGAGCGCCTCTATATGCCCCAACGCCTGAGTAAGCCTGTCCTTGGGAGTGGGGAAGAAGTCGATTTTGCCGTTTTGAAGATACTCGTTCACCTGCTTGAAAATGAACGGATTACCCTCCGCGCCGCGTCCTATCATAACCGCGTCGCAGCCGGTGTAACAAAGCATACGCGCCGCGTCCTCGGCGCATTTTATATCGCCGTTGCCTATAACCGGAATTTTCACCGCGTTTTTTACCTCTTTTATAATATCCCAATCGGCGGCGCCGCTGTAAAATTCGGCGCGGGTTCTTCCGTGCACCGCAACGGCACTGCCGCCGTTTTCCTCGATTATTTTCGCGACCTGTACGGCGTTTATGTCGGTATCGTCCCAACCCTTTCGTATTTTGACCGTCACCGGCACGGGCGACGCGTCCGAAACGGCGCGGACTATCCTGCCTATCAGCGCGGGATTTTTAAGGAGCGCGCTGCCGTCGCCGTTGTTTACGATTTTAGGCGTAGGACACCCCATATTGATGTCGATTATGTCGGGCTTTGCGACCATCACCCTTGGTATAATCGCCGCCATAATATCCGCGTCCGAGCCGAAAATCTGTATGGCGCAGGGACGTTCCGCGTCGTCTATGCGCATAAGGCCGGCGGTTTTTTTATCGTTATAATAAAGTCCCTTGGCACTTACCATTTCCGAGTATACGAGTCCCGCGCCGTACCCGACGCATATTTTGCGAAACGCCGAATCCGTTACGCCCGCCATCGGGGCAAGGAACACATTGTTTTTTGTTTCAAAATTTTCTATTTTCACAATATCACCTTAAAATAAACGGCGGCAAACCGCCGCCGAGATTGATTCCGTTTTATGCGCCGCCGGAGGGATGAAGACATATTTCCGGCAACAGTTTTCCGCCCCGCGTCAATGCTCTGCATTGTAAGCGGGGAGGTGGCACGGCGCAGCCGTGACGGAGGGGTCTTGAGCCGCAGCCATATGATTTGTTCATATATGAAATACGGCGCATGACCTATTCATAGGGGCGCCCATTGGGCACCTCTGCGAGTTGTGTTGAGGAATCCCTCCGTCATTTGCTTCGCAAATGCCACCTCCCTTTAACAAGGGAGGCTCATGTACAGTGTAGTAACATAGTATACAGGTATGCAAGGACATAGTATACAGATTT